>JAABTO010000360.1 GCA_011389835.1 Desulfotignum sp.
TCCGATCTGCTGACCCCTTCCACCAGCACCTGGACCACCTGACCGATCATGTCCTGATTTTTCTTTTGGGTAATGGTGTCCTGAAATGCCAGCAGCTGTTTGAGACGGACCATTTTTTCCGCCTCGTCCAACGGGTCTGGAAATTTTGCCGCCGGCGCAAAGGACCGGTCTGAATAGGCAAAGGCAAATATGGAATCAAACCCCACCTGTGCCACCAGGGCCATAGTGTCTTCAAATTCTTCAGGGGTTTCCGATGGAAATCCCACAATGATGTCCGTGGACAGCCCGATGTCCGGAATGGCGGACCGCAGTGCATCGATCCGGGACAGATAGATCTCTGCCGTATATCCCCGGTTCATTTTTTTGAGAATCCGGTTGGAACCGGACTGCACCGGCAGGTGCAGGTGGTTGCAGACATTGTCCAGGCCTGCCATGGCCTGGATCAGTTCTTCGGACAGGTCCTTGGGGTGGGAGGTGGCAAACCGGATGCGGTGAATGCCGTCAATGCCCGCCACCTGTTCCAGAAGTCCGGCAAAAGAGATACTCTTCTCCTTTGCCCCGTAAGAATTGACGTTCTGGCCCAGCAGTGTTACCTCCCGGATGCCGTTGTCCGCCAGCACTTTGATCTCATTGACAATGGACTGCCAGGGACGGCTTCTTTCCCTGCCCCTGACATACGGCACAACGCAGTAAGTACAGAAATTATCGCACCCCTGCATGATGGTGACGAATTTGGACACCGGATTTTCCTTGAACGCGGTCTCATCGGGCAGGGTTTCAAAAATGACGTTTGACGGATCTGTATCCACAATCCGGTGGTGCCCGGATTTCAACGCCTCGATATGGATACCGAACCGGGAAAACGCCTGGGTGCCCAGGACCAGATCCAGATGGGGCAGACGTTGAAACGCGTTTTTTCCTTCCTGCTGGGCCACGCATCCGGCCATCACCGTGATCAGATGGGGCTTTTTCTGTTTGTCTCTGGCAAACCGCCCCAGAAAACTGAATGCTTTTTCTTCGGCCTTGTGGCGGACGGCGCAGGTGTTGCACACAATGATATCCGCCTGTTCCGGGTGCGGCGTGGGTCGATATCCCAAAGAATTCAACACGGCGCCCAGTTTCTCGGAATCATACACATTCATCTGGCAACCGATGGTATGAATATGGGCATACCCGTTATAATGCATGAAAATCAAAATCCTTTTTCAAATCCGCAATGATCTGGAATGCCTCGTCAGCCAGATCCGGTGCAATGGCCAGACGTATATGGCCGGTAGGGGCATCCAGCGTGGTGGCCACGGCAACCCCTTCATACGCTTCGAATATGAATCGGATAAATCCGATGCGGGTTTTGTCCACCCGGTATTCCTTGTACAGCATCTGCAACGTCATTGGGATAATCCCTTTTTTCAAAAAAAGCGAGTATACCATTAAAAGCAGCCATTACTCAAACATTTTTAAAACCCTGCCAGATGATCCCCCATCCGCACTGTCCGTGTCCGATCTGTGACAGGCGTCAATTGACAATTTTACGCAGACCCTATATAAAACTCGTCACATACCATGAACACGCAATTCACATATGCCGATATCGATCCGGACGGGGTCCGCCTGCTTGCACAGGGGCTGGGGTGTCATCCCGTGACTGCGGGCCTGATCTGGAACCGGGGGGTCACTTCAGTGGAAGCGGCCCGGTTTTTTCTGAATCCGGATTTTTCCCGCCTGACCGATCCTTTTGCCATGAAGGACATGCAAACCGCGGTGGAACGGATTTACAGGGCCGTGATCAACAAGGAAAAAATCCTGATTTTCGGCGATTTCGATGCGGACGGGGTCACCGCCACCGCCCTGATGCATGAATTTCTCTCTCAAGTGGATGCTCAGGTCACCTGGTATATTCCTCACCGCATCAAGGAAGGATACGGCCTGTTACCGGACCATGTACAGATGGCAGCCGGCCAGGCCGTTGACCTGATCATCACGGTGGACTGCGGGATCAGCAGCGCGGACGCGGTCGCGGCTGCGGCAAAAGAAGACATGGATGTCATCATCACCGACCACCATGAGCCGGGACCGGATCTGCCCCGGGCCCTGGCCATACTGGATCCCAAACAGCCGGACTGCCCGTCCGGCCTGTCGTTTCTGGCCGGTGTGGGGGTGGCGTTTTTCCTGGTCATGGGGCTGCGCAAATTCTTCCGGGAAAAAGCACTCTGGGAGACATTTCCCGAACCGCAACTGGTGCCGTTTCTGGATCTGTTTGCCTTGGGCACCATCGGAGACATGGTGCCGCTGATCAACGAAAACCGGGTGCTGTGCATGGCTGGAATCAGGCAGATGCAGATAACCGCCCGGCCCGGCATTCAGGCCCTGGCAAAAGCGGCCCGCATCGATGTAAACCGGCTGGACTCCGATGATATCTCCTTTAAGCTGGTGCCCCGCATCAATGCGGCCGGCCGCATGTCCCATGCCCGCATCTGCGTGTCCCTGCTCACCAGCCGAACCCTGGCGGATGCGGAAAAAACCGCATTTCTGCTGGATGATCTTAATGGTCAGCGGCAGACCATCGAGCGG
>JAABTO010000361.1 GCA_011389835.1 Desulfotignum sp.
GTGTGGGAGATGTGTTTACTGTCAATTATCATGAAGATAGCATCCCCATGGACAGTATTCGGCAAAAGAAGGTACAGGTCAGGCACATATCTTTTCCAGCGGCCGGCAAGCCTGAAAAACACATGATCATCGGGTTGTGTTTTCTTGAACCCGATGATGAGTCATAGCTCCCATTTGTCTGCCCCGATACCCAATGAATATGTTTAGATTGATGATGAAAACTGCACAATCATGCCCGATCAAGCAGTCGCGATTTCATCTTGACAATCCTTGCTGTTTTTATTACGTCATTTTATTTTGTCAGGCTGACAGCCTGTTTTTTGCGTAACCAATCAGGAGAGACTGCATATATGAAGACGAATCAACTGGTACTGGCTTTACTGCTGATGGGATTTCTGGTGGTTCCGGCAACCTTTTCTTCTTTTTCAGGCAGTTGGGATCTGTCTTTGGTTCAGACGGCATATGCATCGGAACCTGCTTTGGAATCAGCAGGACATAGCGCGGATGAGGCCCATGCCGCGGAACATGGACACGGTCATCCGGATTTGGGAAAACTGCTGCCGCTGTGGACCTGTATTCCCTTTGCCTGCATGCTGCTGTCCATTGCATTGCTGCCCCTGGTGGCCGGGACGTTCTGGCATCATCATTTCGGCAAAATATCCGCGTTCTGGGCCGCTACCCTGGCGATTCCGTTTGCGGTGGTGTACAAGGGAGATGCCATTTATGAAATTCTTCATATCATCCTGGCGGATTATGTCCCGTTCATTATCTTGTTGTGGGCCTTGTTTACGGTGTCGGGCGGAATCCTGCTTCGCGGCACCCTGAGGGGGACGCCTGTCGTAAATACAGGGATTATTCTGCTGGGCACGATTCTGGCGTCCTGGATGGGCACTACCGGGGCGGCCATGCTTTTGATCCGGCCGCTTCTGCGGGCCAATCATTTCAGGAAAAACCGGACCTTTATGGTGGTATTTTTCATCTTTCTGGTGGCCAATGTCGGGGGATCTCTGACCCCGCTGGGGGATCCGCCCCTGTTTCTGGGGTTTCTGCATGGGGTGAGTTTTTTCTGGACCATGAACATTGCCCCCCACATGCTGCTGGTGAGCGGGATCCTCCTGGTGGTCTATTTTTTTCTGGATTCATGGTTTTTTAAAAAAGAAGGGGCTGTGGTGCCCGATGACGGTGAAAAGCAGCCGCTGCGCCTGGTGGGGACCTATAATTTCATCTTTTTGGGAGGGATTGTGGGGGCCGTGCTCATGAGCGGGGTGCTGGACTTGGGCGAGATCAATACCCTGGGCGTGCACCGGGCTGTACAGGACTGGCTTCGGGACATCAGCCTGATTTTACTGGGGCTGCTGTCTTTATGGGCCACCCCATGGACCCTGCGGGAAGAAAATGAGTTTTCCTGGTTTCCCATCATCGAGGTGGCGTATCTGTTCATAGGCATCTTTGTCACCATGATTCCCTGTCTTCTGCTGCTCAAGGCCGGTCCGGACGGCGCATTTGCCTTTCTGATCGAAGCGGTGAAAGAACCCTTTCACTACTTCTGGGTCACCGGAATGCTGTCGGCGTTTCTAGACAACGCCCCCACCTATCTGACTTTTTTCAACACCGCCCTGGGCAGCTTTTACGCCGGGATGCCGGAGTCGGCTTCCGTGCCCCTGCTCATGACAGACCGCATGATTTATCTTCAGGCCATTTCCACCGGGGCCGTGTTTTTCGGGGCGGTCAGCTATATCGGCAATGCCCCCAATTTCATGGTTCGGTCCATTGCTGCGGAATCCGGCACGGTTATGCCCAGTTTTTTCGGCTATATCCTCAAGTACTCGCTGGTGTTTCTGGTTCCGACGTTTGTGATTGTTACCCTGATTTTTTACTAGAATCTTAAGGATCGGCTGCCATGTATTTTGATTTAAAGGGATTGAAACTGGCCATCATCGGGGGGGGTGAGCCCTGTTGTGAAATCCTGGACCGGTTCACGGGGCCTGATCTCAGCGCTCTGAACAATCAGGTGCTCATGGTGGCCGATACCATTGAAATCTCCAAAGGCATTATCCGGGCCAGGGAATTGAATATCCCCACGACCAAAGATTATCATCAGATCTGTCATCTGTCCGACCTGGATCTGATTCTCAAACTGAAAAACGATAATCTTCTGTCCTGCATCCTGGAAAAGGTGAATACCGAACGGGTGAGTATTATTGATCTGGATACTTACGGGGCCATGTCGTTTATTGACTTTCTCAAAACCGAAGAGGAAAAGATTCGGATCCGGAAACGGTTAGAGGCCCAGGACCTTGAAAAAGAGGCGGTGGCGGAGCTGTTTGAAAAATTTTCCCGACGGATCAACGAGATTGCGGAAAACCGCATTTCCTTTCTCGAACAGGAACGAAGAGATCTGCAGAAAATTGAAAAAGAGCTGAATCAGATCATTCAGGGCAGCATGATCCCCACCTTTATCATCAACAGCGAGCATATCATCACTCACTGGAACACGGCTTGTGAGCAGCTCACCGGGTACCCGGCCTACAAACTGGTGGGCACCGACCGGCAGTGGGTGCCGTTCCGGT
>JAABTO010000103.1 GCA_011389835.1 Desulfotignum sp.
TTCACCCCCGGCCTATGGGCGCAGGGCGCAATGCAGGAATGACCAGCGTCATGTCCGGCCGCCTGTCGTCCGCTGGGAAATTCAGCGGATCTGGGTGGAACCGGTATTTGAAACCCGGTGGAATCCGGGCCATTACAACCGCAAAGGGCGCTGGGTCGGCGGCCGGCATGAAACATTCAAGGTGCGGGATGGATACTGGGAAAAGCGCCGGGTGCGGGTCCGCTACTGATCCGGGCAGAACAGGCAACGGTTGCCGTGCAATGAACGGCTGTAATTACAGATGCTGCCAAAGATGGAACTATGGATGAACAAAACCTGGTGGAGCAGCTCAGGCAGGGAGACAGGAAAGCCTTTGTCATCCTGGTCAACACCTTTCAGAAACGCCTGCTCAAAGTGGCGTACGGCATCACTCTGGACCCGGAGGAAAGCCGGGAAATCGTTCAGGAGGTGTTTATTGCCGTTTTTCGGCAGATCGATTCATTCCGACAGGAAGCTGCTTTGTATACCTGGTTGAGAAAAATGACGGTCAACCATTGCCTTAACTGGAAGCGCAGATGGAAACGGCGGTTCCGGTGGCACCATGACCCCATCACCCTGGAAAACGATCCCAGGCTTTCACAGGAAAACACACAGATGGACACGCCGGAAATTTTGATCCAGAAAAAACAGTTCCGGCAACAACTGATGGATGCGGTCAAACACCTGCCGGAGAAAACCCGGACCGTTTTTGTACTGTACGCGCTGGAAGAATTGTCCTACGAAGAGATTGCAGATTTTCTTCAGATCCGGAAAGGCACGGTGGCCTCCCGGCTGTATCACGCCAGAAAACAGGTGGCTGACGTCCTGAATTCGAAAAAAACGCAGGAGAAACCGGCATGACACGTCCATGCGGCAGATATTCGGAAAAACAGATCAGCCGGTTTGTTGACGGTGAGCTTTCCCGGCAGGCGCTTGAGCAGATCCAGCAGCACCTGGACACCTGTTCGGCCTGCCGGGATCTGGCCGAACAGTTCAGAAAGGTCACAAAAACCTTTGATGAACTGGCTGCGCAACCCGGCAGGGCCATCGATCCGGACCGCCTGTACCGGACCATGCAGGAAACGGAAGAAAAACCGGCAGGATCCCGGACCGGTGGATTTTTCAGTCGCCGGTTCCGGCCGCTGCTGGCGGCGGCATCGGTTGCGGCCCTGGTGATCATCGGCGGGATCGCTCTGATAGACAACACCATCACATCGGACAGCCCCAGCGCTATTGTCACATCCATCGATACGGAGTATACTGCGGTCATGATTTTTGAAACACCCGACACCCATCATACCATTATCTGGTATTCCGACACCTGACCATGAAAAGGAGGGATATGTACAGTTTCATCAGGTTGACCCGGCTCACCGCCGTTGCCGTATGGGTGATCTGGTGCTGGTGCCCCGCACAGACCGCCGCTGCACAGAATCAGGTTGTCACCCATGTCAAGGTGATTCAGGCGTCCACCCAGACCCGGTCCGTTGACCCGGCATTACGGGGGATCGTGCCTGAACTGGAAAAAGTATTCAGGTACACGGGGTACACGCTGCTCCAGGAAAAGACCCTGTCGCAGGCTTTTCAGCAACCGGGACGGATCCTTCTGCCGGATAGCCGGACCCTGATGTTGACACCCACAAGCAGCCAGGGCGGCAGAATTCAGTATGATATCCAGATTCTGAACAGAAAAGACGCGGTGTTTCAAACCCGGGTGCTTCTGAAAAACAAGCGCAGCATGACCATTGGCGGCCCCCGGTCCGGTCACGGGGTCCTGCTGTTTCATATCACCGGTTCTCTGCCTTAGGAAACCCGGGTCAAGATGATCGACCTGCTCAGGCGCCGGCCCCTGTGTGTCAACGCCATGGCCCGGGCATTGAACATCCCGCCAGTGGCCATTAAAGATAAAATAAAGGCAAGGTATCATGCACCTCTCTTTTTTGCTTGTCGGGACCATTTTTCTTATTTCCTTTGTTCTGACCATGGTCGGTTTGGGCGGGGGGCTGATATTTTCCCCCTTGTTTGTGATCCTGGGATTTGCCAAATCCCAGGCTGCTTCAATTTCCCTGTTTTTGAATCTGATCGCGGCCGCATCAGCGGCATTTGCCTATGCCCGCAAAAAGATGGTCGATTTTTCCCTGTCCATTCCCCTGATTGTTTCATCAAGCCTTGCCGCGCCGCTGGGGTCTTTTCTGAATGTCCGCATCGACCTGAAACCCTTCTTGATTATCATGTCCATCGTCCTGGCCATGGCAGGTATCCGCATGTTCCTGTCACCGGCTGTCGATACGGAAACGTCTGAACTGTCTCCGGTCAAAAAAATAACCGGCGGCATCATCATCGGCGCCTGCATCGGTCTTATGGGCGGGCTGCTGGGCATCGGCGGCGGGGTATTCGTTGTTCCCCTGCTCATTTATGTACTCAAGACACCGACAAAGATCGCGGCAGCCTCATCGACCTTTATCGTATGCTTTTCCTCTCTTACCGGGTTTCTGGGGTATGCCTCCATGTCGGAAATCAACTGGACGTTCATACTGCCTGCAGCCATTGCCTCTTTTGCGGGCGGCCAGGCGGGTGCCAGGGTGATGAGCACCCGTCTCAAAGGGAAAAATATCCGTGTGCTTTTCAGTGTCATTCTGTTTGTCCTCTGTGCCAAACTGCTGCATCAGGCCCTGTCCGGCGCATAAAGAGAATCCATGTCCGAAAAAGGATTCAATGATCGCGCAGAATATCCGGGTGGATCTGCTTGTCCAGTGACAGGCCTTTCAACTGAGGGCTGTGCCGAGGGTTGACAATACGAGGTGTTGGCGTCTGAAACACGGGAATTGGAAAAATTCCTGCCTAAAGCCTCTCCATTTTATCTGCCCCTTTTTGATATATATCAAGGAAATTGCCATGCCAGTGTTATATAATTCAAAAAAAGTTGTAAGTAAAAGACCGACAACCAGGAAATTCAAAAGGGCAGAACAATGGATGCAATGATACTGGCTCCGGAATCAAATGGCAAATTCGCCGGCATGGTTGAGGAAATGAGCCGGTCGAATCTGAGCCGCTGCTGGCACTGCCTGTGCTGCAGCGGCGGGTGCCCGTTTGCGCAGGATATGGATATCCTGCCCAACAGGGTTATCCGTATGGTTCAGCTGGGAATGAAACAGCAGGTGCTGGCCAGTTCCGCCATCTGGCTGTGCGTGGGCTGCAACACCTGTTCCATGGAGTGTCCAAACGCAGTGGACATGGCCGCAGTGATGGATGTGCTTCGCCGCATGGCGGTTCAGGAAAACGTCAAGATCGCGGAACCGGGTGTTCTTTCGTTTCATCAAAAAGTGATCGATTCCATTTCCCGGTACGGCCGGACCCATAAACTGGAAATTATGATGCGGTATAAACTGTCTGAAAAAGACTTTTTCTCGGATATGGACCTGGGCCTGAAAATGCTGTCCAAACGGAAACTGGATCTCATGCCCTCCAAAGTGAAAGACAGACAACAGGTTCAGGATTTGTTCAAACTGGCAAAGGATTTGTCATGACCTTTTCTCACACACAATTGAACTATTTTCCGGGCTGCTCCCTGGCCACGACCGCCAAGGAGAACAATGCATCCCTGATATATTTTCTGGAACAGTTTGATATCGGGTTGAAAGAGATTCCGGACTGGAACTGCTGCGGATCATCATCCACCCACAGCATCGATCCGGGTCTGGCCCTGGCCCTGGCTTCCCGCAACCTGTTTCTGGCTCCGGATGACAAACCGTTGCTCATCGCCTGCCCGGGATGCCATCTCCGGCTGGGGGAAGCGAAACTGACACTGACCACAAATGCCAAAAAACGAACCCGGGTGGAACAGCACTTTGGAAAACCGTTTCATGCCGATCTCAAACTGATGCATTTTTTTGAGCTCCTGGCGGAGATGAGTTGCGCCGGTTTGTTCAAAGACTTGACCGGCCGCTTGAAAAATCTGAAAATCGCATCCTACTACGGGTGTATGCTGGCAAGACCCCCCCGGATGAACAGACTGCCCAATCATCATGGGTTGATTGAAAAAACCATGACCGCTCTGGGTGGTGATCCGGTTCAATGGGGGTTTTCAGGTATCTGCTGCGGTACGTTTCTGTCTGTCAGCCGGCCGGCGATTGCATCCAGGCTGGTGAACCGCATCATGAAAGGAGCCATTCAATCCGGCGCGGAATGCATTGTCACGGCGTGCGCCATGTGCCATCTGAATCTGGAGATCCGGTGCGCCCCTGAAAACCGGATACCGGTGTTTCATTTTTCTGAAATTCTGTCTCTGGCCCGTGATGGAAAGGCATCCAGAGAATGGTTGAACCGTCATCTCATCGATCCGGTCCCGGTATTGAACACCCGGTGGAAAATGTAAAAAGAGCCGCTGCTTGCGCAAAAGACACGCAAGCAGCGGCATGTGTCCGAACAGCTCATTATCCAAGAATCTGCTTCAGGTCCTGTTCCGGAGTGCTGATGGGTTTGATATTGTAGTTCTTGACCAGCACGTTCAGAACATTGGGGGTGATAAAGGCCGGCAGGGAGGGTCCCAGGTGAATATCCTGAATTCCCAGGTGCAGCAGGCTCAACAGAATGGCCACGGCCTTTTGTTCATACCAGGACAGAATAAAAGACAAGGGCAGACTGTTCACATCCGTGTCAAACGCCTTGGACAAGGCTACGGCAATGAGTACGGCGGAATGGGCGTCATTGCACTGGCCCACATCCAGAAGCCTTGGGATGCCGTTGATGTCCCCCAGCTGATGTTTGAAAAACTTGAACTTGCCGCAGGCCAGGGTGAGGACGATGCTGTTGTCCGGGGTTTTTTCCACAAATTCGGTATAGTAGTTCCGGGATTTTTTCACGCCGTCGCATCCGCCCACCAAAAAGAAATGTCCGATGGCGCCGTCCTTGACACCGGCCACGATCTTGTCGGCCACCCCGAGTACGGTCTGGTGTCCGAATCCTACCAGCACCTCCATGTCCGGTTTGTCTTCGGTGTAGCCCGGCAGTTCGAGTGCCCGGTCGATGACCGGCTTGAGATTGTTCTTGTTCACATGGGGTACACCTGGCCATCCCACGGTGCCGGTGGTGAAAATGTTCTGTTTGTAAGTTTGCTTGGGTTTCTGGATGCAGTTGGTGGTCATGAGAATTGCACCCGGAAATTGATCGAACTCTTTTCGCTGGTTTTGCCAGGCCGTACCGTAATGGCCATAGAAATGGGGAAACCGTTCCTTGAGTTTCGGATACCCGTGGGTGGGCAGCATCTCACCATGGGTGTACACATAGATCCCTTTTCCCGCACTGGCCTCGAGCACCGCTTCCAGATCGATGAGGTCATGACCGGAAACCAGGATCGCCTTGCCTTTTTTGGCCCCTAAGGGGACCTTGGTGGGTACCGGGTGACCATAGGCCTGGGTATTGCCGATATTGAGCAGTTCCATGGCACGCAGGTTTTTTTCACCGCATTCCAGCACGAGTGCCAGCAGCTGATCCATGCCCAGGGTTTTGTCTTCGAGAGCCGCCAGTGCCCGGTGAACGAATTCGTAATTGGCGTCATCCTCCTGGCCGTATTCCGCAGCATGATCGGTGTAGGCGGCCATACCTTTGAGACCGAACAGCAGGGTATGCTGCAGAGACCGGATATCCGGATCCACATCCGGATCGGACATCAGTCCGTGTTCTCCTCCCTGCTTGACCAGGCCCTCGATGGTGGGTTTGAGTTTCAGGGTCAGGGCATCGCCGGGAGCGGTGATCTTTCCGCCGGCGGCATGGACCTGCTGGATCATGTTATTCCGAAGAACCACGGAATGGCGCAGCAGATCTTCGAGACGGTAGGGATCGAATTCAACATTGGTGAGGGTGGCGAACATCGCCTCGCAGGTGAAGCGGTTGGTTTCCGGGTCGGAGATATTGACCTGTCTGCCGGCCACGGCGGCGATGGACACCCCCTTGAGGGAGTGGACCAGCAGATCCTGGAGTGCAGCGACTTCAGGGGTTTTTCCGCACACACCTTTCACCGTGCATCCCCGCCCTCCCATGGTCTGTTCGCACTGATAGCAAAACATTTTTGTCTTGCTTGCAGAGGTGGCGAAAACGGAAGGGGTTCTCAGAAACGCGGGAAGCAGGGCGCTTCCGGTGACTGCCAGAGAGCTTTTCTTCAAAAAATGTCTTCGGGAAATCTCTTTCTTTTTCATGGTATTCCTCCTTTTGGATGCAGTTGCGGGACCCCCCGATGGGGACCCGGTTGTCTTCAAATGTGCACCCATGATAACGAAAGAATCACCATCAATCCTTGACTTGAATCAAGGGTTAAAAAAAAAGATGGACCAACCCGAGCAGTGGAAAATATAAAATCAGCTGTCTGTCCTCATGGCCAGGGCCACCAAGGTGATATTGTCGGTCCCGTCTTCAGCCAGGGCCTGTTTCACCAGGGAAGCTGTGGCACCGGCCGGATTTGCGGCCCTGCGGCATGTCTTGAAAATGGTGTCCGTTGACACATGGCGGTAACACCCGTCCGACATCAAGAGAATCATATCATCGCTGGCCAGTTCGAATCTGCCGGATTGTGGTGCCAGCTCACCGCATCCGATATACTGTTCCAGCACCTGCCGGGAATAATGGCCCCGGGCCTGGTCCAGGGAGATCTCTTTTTCCGCGACAAGAAAATGTGCCAGGGTCTGGTCCCGGGTGATCCTTGTCAGGTGATCTCCATGCAGAAGATACAGCCGGCTGTCCCCGGAATGGGCCCAGAACACGGTGTCGTCTGACACCACGGCACAGACCAGGGTGGTGCCCATGCCGTTGAGATACGGGTCTTTTTCAGCCATATCACAGATGTCCCGGTCCATTTTTGTGTAAAACCGCTTCAGGGATTCCAAGGGGGACGATATCTTTTCAAGGGCCAGACCCTGGAGGTGTTTGATCACATGGCTTGAGGCGATCTCTCCGCCGATGGCCCCACCCAAGCCGTCGGCCAGGGCCAGCAGTGCGAAATCATGGCCTTTGGGGTCAGATTGATTCTCAAGGCAGGCCAGGTACCGGTCCTGGTTGGTTTTGCGCTGATGGCCGATATGGGTGGCCGCCGCAATGTCCATGTATCGGCCGGGCAGGGCATCCCGGGTTTCATGCTGCCCGGAACTCATGCAGCAGTAACGTCCCGGTAAAAGTACCGGCCCGGATCTGGGAACCGGGGCAGGACCGAAATCCACTGCATCCGCCAGCCACTGCCGGGCCTCCTCTGGTGTCTGAAACCGAAGATCCGGGTCTTTTCCGCAGGCTTTCAGAATAAATTGTCTCAGGGAGCCGGGCAGGTGTTTCACCTGTTCACCCGGATCCGGCAGCGGCTGATAACGAATCTGTTTCATGAGTTCAGCTGAATCCGCAGAATTCCAGGGCAACCGGCCAGTCACCATGTGAAAGGCGGTAATCCCTAAGGAAAACAGGTCACTGCGAAAATCCGCGGGCTCGCCGTCAAACACTTCCGGGGCCAGGTAATGCAGATTCCCGCCCATGAGAAAATCATCGGTTCCTACGGGACAAGCCAGGCCGAAGTCGATGAGCTTGATCTGGTGGTCTTCGGATACCATGATGTTGGCCGGGTTGATGTCCCGGTGCACCAGGCCTTTTTTTCCGGCATAGGCCAGGGCGGACAGCAGTTGATCTAGACAGGTCCGGGCAAGATCCGGGGGAATCCGCTGCTGCCGGGCGATCAGTTCTTCCAGAGAGCGGCCTGTGAGGTATTCACAGGCAATGAACACGGTTTTGTACCGGGAGGTTATATCATACACTTTCAGGATGTGAGGATGATCCAGGTCCGCGATGATCCGGGCCTCGTTCTTGAAGCTGTCTTTGAATTCCCTGTTCATGGACAGGTGGTGGCGCAGCATTTTGACGGCCACCGGTGTCTCCAGGTCCAGGTGAACCGCCTTGTACACGATGCTGTATCCGCCCTTGCCGATGATATCGGTGATCAGATAAGGCCCGATGCGGCGTTCGGCAATGGGACCGCTGCGGTCGAACCGGTCCGCCACCAGTTCGGTTAAAAAAGCGTACAGGTCCGGGTCCTGTTCCGGGATCCGGTCGAAATCCGGTTTGTGGATGGCCCAGGCTTCCAGATCGGTTTCCGCGTCCACGTGAAATCCCATGGGTTCCCCGGTCAACAGAGAGATCATGCCCACGACGTCCCCTTCGCTGCGGTGGCCCACCGGGTGGAGTCCATGGTCGTTTTCCACCAGCTCCAGGCAGGCCCCCTGCTGGATGATATACCCGGTTGACGTCCGGGTGCCCTGGGTGATGAATCGGGTGCCTCTGGGAATATGCACGGGTTCCAGCTGATTGAGAATCGGGGAGGCGGCAAAGGGATGGATGAATTTCAGAAATTTGGTGCGGATATTGGCGCTGCCCTGTTCGGCCCGCACCTGAAGATAAAATTCGCAGTCCAGGCAGCTCTCCTGTTTTCCGGCATAGGTGCCCTGGACCCGGTTGTGGCAAAGGGTGCCGGCCACGGCCCAGCAGAACCGGCCCCCGCAGACGCCCTCATTGGTGCCGTCATGGGAACGGTCCGTGGCGGCCGGACAGATGCTTTTGTTGGCGGCATGACGGCCCCCCGGCTCCCGGCCGCAGCCCATGTATTCCCAGCAGTTGAGTTTCCGGATCATCACGGCTTATCCGGTGGCCAAAAGGGTGTTGAGGTCGTGGGCAATGGCCTGGTGGGTGGCAAAAACCGTTTCAGCGGATCCGAACCGCTGTGCCTGGTGCGCAAACTGTTCTTCAAGGCTGTCCGCTTCTTCAGAAGAAAGCGCTTTTTCCGCCATGGGAAAAAAGATCCGGTCTTCCATGCCGATATGGCGATGCAGCAAAGATACATATACGCTTAAGTTTTCCAGGACCCGGGTCACGGCCATTTCATCATTTTCTTCATATCGGGGCAACGCGGTTTTGATTCGGGCGATACTTTGCTTGCACCGTTCATGCTGATACCGAAGCACCCCCATGGCCGTGTCCAGTTCCCCCTGTTTTTTGTAGGACAGCATCCCGAACAGCAGAAACTCCTCCTTGAAATGGTGGAACTGGTCGGCAAACTCCTCGCAGAAGATCACGGCTTTTTCAAAAAACAGGCCCGGCACCGGATCACTTGCCTCCAGGGTCTGCCGGGACCGGTCCATCAGATGCAGCACCTGTTTGATCATTACATGTTCCTGGATTAACACCCGGGTGACGTGCATGGGCCTTCCTCCTTTATGTTAGATGGTATTCCTCCCGCAAGGTGTGGGACATGGCACGGGTCAGGTCAAACGCCTTTTCTACGGTTTTTTCCCTGTCCTTGTTCACCAGGCAGCAGGTGGCGGGCGATATCAGGCTCTGGGCCAGGATCTGATCCAGAGGGATTCCTTTTTTGTCCAGGGCCTGCCACACGGTTTTGAGCCGGAACGCCAGCAGGCCCAGGTTTTCACTCTCAAACGTCTCCATGCCCGTGGGCACGATCCCCCACACCAGGATACCGCCTTTGTCCAGAAACCGTTTCACCGACCTTGTGCTGGCACCAAAGATGTCGGCATTGGTATAGATATCCAGGGACAGGATATCCATGTCCAGGCCCAGCAGAAAATCCCAGTCCGGGTTCCCGCACAGATGAATCCCCCGGGGCCGGTCAATGAAGGAAAAAAACAGGTCCAGGTCCTGCTTCGCCTTTTGTTCCCCATATCCGGACATGGCCGAAAACACGAACTGCATGCCCGGTTCGTCAATGAACATGAACGCGTTGGGGTTTTTCTGTTTGAGTTTTGACAGCTGCACATTGATGCGCTTTGCCATGAACTCGAACATGAACGGCCGCACCGTATCGTCAAACAGAATGGGCCGTTCGTCCTGGTCCAGGATATTGAATCCGAAGCTCACCGGGCCTTCCAGCTGGCCCCGGATGGCCGGGCGGTCCGACAGGTCCAGGTCCAGAAACCGGTGGTACACGGCGGAATAGGTGTCACTGACATCAAAATATTCCGGATCGTCAAAATGGGCCATGGCTGCTTCGAATTCTTCCACAAACCGGTCCATGGAAAACCGCAGGGTCTTTTTTTCCAGATTCAGGACGATTCCGGGAAAATGTTCGGCTGCCTGGACATACATGTCTTCATAATAGGAATAATTGGGCAGCTGGGGCCAGAACGGAATATCCAGGGTCAGGGCCGTTTCCAGGGCCCGGTCCACATCCGTGTGGGGCATCACCGCCATGGCCGTGGTCAGCAGATTGCCGGGAATGGTCATGTCACTCTCCTTTTATCTCAATGGCAGGGGCTGTTTGCGCTCGTCTTGCCTTCATAGCCTGAATCATTTTCTTCATTTTTTCAATAGTCTTGAAAAGTGAACAGAAAGCTGCTTGACAGCTTGAACAGATTTTAATAAATTATATGCGCATGCACTTAATCAAATGGAGGAAGCGGTGATCCCTGTTGAAGAAGCGGCACGGGTATTCAAAATTTTGTCGGTGGAAACCCGCGTCAAAATGATCGACCTGCTCAGGCGGCGGTCCCTGTGTGTCAACGCCCTGGCCCGGGCATTGAACATCTCCCCGGCGGCAGTGTCACAGCACCTGCGGATCCTGCGGGATGCCGATGTCGTGGTTGCCGAAAAAAGAGGATACTTTGTCCATTACCGGATCAATGAACAGACCCTGGAACGGTGGCGCGAGACAGCCGATAAAATTCTGTCACCCGGACCTGGCGGGTTTCTTTCCTCCTGATGAATGAAAAGCAACATGCATGTGAGATGATGAGATGAATGGAATCGATCGAACAACAATGACAAAAAAACAAACGGAGGTATGACCATGTGTGAAAAAACCTGCGGGTGTCAGAACCCGGTGGAACTCAAGGGACGTCCGGAAGACTGCACCCCGGAACAGATCAGAAAATGCCATGGGGATGATGCATCACATCCGTGCGCCTGCACCCCTGACAGCACAACCAAAGCGGACAGAGATGACGCCTGATCCGTCCTCGGCGGCCATTCAAGTCCAGGGCCTTGCCAAACGGTTTGACAAGGTCCAGGCGGTTTCGGCCGTGGACTTCGAGGTCCGGCCCGGTGAGCTGTTCGGCTTTTTAGGTCCCAACGGGGCCGGCAAGACCACCACCATCAACATGCTCACCGGGCTGGCCCGGCCCGATGCCGGCACCATCCATATCAGCGGCATTGATTGTACCAGAAATCCCCGGGCCGCCCAGCATCTCATCGGGGTGGTGCCCGATGAAAGCAACCTGTATCCGG
>JAABTO010000362.1 GCA_011389835.1 Desulfotignum sp.
GACCGTCATGATATGGGGGTATCATATTCTGATTACGGCCGTGTTCATCCTGGCGCTGCCGCTGCTGCCCTTTGTCTGGCTGGTGTCCAAAAAAAGACGGGCCAACCTGGTCCAGCGTCTGGGATGGTGTACCGGGATTAAACAGTGGACCGGTTCCGGAAAACCGGTCTGGATTCATGCCCTTTCCGTGGGGGAGGTCAAATCTGCCCTGCCGCTGGTTATGGCGGTCCATGCGCAATTTCCACAGACCCCGATCGTTTTCACGGTATCCACCCGGACCGGGTATGATACGGCCCGCAGCCTGTTCTGCCGGACACAATCGCCCCTGGTTTCTCAACTCGCCTATTTCCCGTTTGATCTGCCCTGGGCCGTGGACAGGGTCCGGCGCCGGATCGATCCGGCATGGGTCTGTCTGGTGGAAACCGACCTGTGGCCCGGATTTCTTCATGCCATGGCGCAAAAGAACATTCCCGTGGTTCTGGTCAATGCCCGTCTGTCGCGCCGGGCGTTCGACGGGTATCGCCGGCTGGGGCCGGCAACGCCCCTGTTTTTTTCAAACTTGACCCGCGTACTGGTGCAGACCCGCCGGGATATGGAACGGTTCAACGCCCTGGGGGTACCTGCATCCCGGCTGGCTGTGGCCGGAAACATCAAGTTTGATCAGCCGGTGAACGTCCTGGATGAAGCGGAGAGAACCGCCTTTGTAAAATGGTTTTATCTGGCAGACACCCACCGGCTGTGGATCGCCGGATCCACCCATCCAGGCGAAGAATCCCTGTTGTGGGACGTTTTTCAGCAGGTGCGAAAGCAGGTGCCCGGCCTGAAACTGCTGCTCGCTCCCAGGGACCCGGCCCGGTGCGCCCGGGTGGCTGATGAGATTTCCAAAAAAGGGGGTAGACCTGTATTGCTTTCAACCACCCGGAACCAGCCCAAAGAAGCAGACGTCATGCTCCTGGATTGCCTTGGGGTGCTGGCAAACGCCTATGCCGTTTGTGACGTGGCCTTTATCGGCGGGTCTCTGGTGCCGTGCGGGGGGCATAATCCCCTGGAACCGGCCATGTTTGAAAAACCCATCCTGTTCGGGCCTCATATGGAAGATTTTGCAGAAGTGGCAGACCTGCTGACGGCCCGGAAAGGGGCTGTCCAGGTGGAGGATGCCGGATCGTTGGCCTGTCATCTGACAGATCTGCTCACCCGGCCGGACCGGGCCGCAGAAATGGGACACATCGCATCTGCCGTGTTTCAGGAAAATGCAGGGGCTGTAGCTCTCACTCTGGCGGTTCTATCACAGCTTGGGATTGGAAAAAGATAATGTTCAAGTCGCTTGAAAAAAAAATCATTCAGGCTTCCGAACGGCAGGGCCCCGTTCCTTTGATGTCTTTTGAAGCCCTGCTCAGAGTGGTGTCATTCGCATACGGGGCTGGCGCCGCATTTAGAAACAAATGGTACGAATCCGGCCGTTTACATCGGAAAACGCTGCCCTGTCCTGTGATCTCCATCGGCAATATCACGGCCGGCGGCACAGGCAAAACCCCAATGGCTGTGTACCTGGCGGATCTGCTGATTCAAATGGGAAAACATCCGGTGGTCATCAGCCGGGGATATAGAGGAACATTCAAGAAAAAAGCTGCCATTGTGGGCGATGGTGTCCGTGTGTTTCTGACCGCCCGTCAGGCCGGAGATGAGCCGTATATGATGGCCGCCCTGAAACGGTTCCCCGTGGTGGTGGGAAAGGACAGATATCAGGCCGGGTGCCTGGCCCTGGACCGGTTGCCGGTAGATGTGGTGCTTTTGGATGACGGGTTTCAGCATGTGCGGTTGAAAAAGGACCTGGATCTGGTTTTGATGGATTATGCATCTCCTCTGGGAAACGGCCGGTTTCTGCCGGCAGGCCGCCTCAGGGAACCGGCAATACCGGCACTGGCCCGGGCCGATGCCGTGATTCTGACAAGGTGTCCGGAAAACGCCGTAAAAAACGCTCACTGGGTTTCTATTGCGGCACCGGATTTGCCGGTGTTTTACACCCGTCATCAACCGTTTCTGGCCGGAATCGATCCGGCGGGATCCCGGAAGAAAATACAGCATGAGCCGATCGAAGAAATTGCTAAAAAAAAGACCGCGCTTGACAGGTTTCAAGGTGTTTCCGTGGTCCTGTTCTCCGGCATTGCGAACAACCGGGCGTTTTACCGAACGATCCGGCATCTTGGGGCAAATATTGTGGATCATCTTGAATTTACGGATCATTACCAGTATCAGCGGGCGGATATTTTACACATACAACAAAGGGCTATGGCCCTGAACGCGGACATGCTGGTGACCACCGAAAAGGACCGGGTCAGGCTGGAAACAACAATTGACTGGCCCATGGATCTGGCGGTGGTCGGGATTCGTCTGTCGCTTGACAGTGAATCCGGGTTTCGCCGTTTGGTTGAAACCGTGATTCAGATATGAAACGTCAGAAGCGATGACAGACAAACAGCTATACCGGCTGTTGACGCAGCCGGTTTTTTTGATTCTGACCGATGCCTTTGGCCGACGGCCGGGCTTGTTCAGTGCTTT
>JAABTO010000012.1 GCA_011389835.1 Desulfotignum sp.
ACAGCAAAATTGGTCGGTCTGACAAACCCCACCAGGGTGATGTCCATCTCTTGTGCCAGCAGAATGCTCTGGTGGGTGGGGGCCCCTCTGGAAGCCAGAACGGGTATTTCCAGTCGCCGGGCTTTGTGA
The DNA here is from genome assembly GCA_011389835.1 of Desulfotignum sp. GTDB lineage: Bacteria > Desulfobacterota > Desulfobacteria > Desulfobacterales > Desulfobacteraceae > Desulfotignum. The sequence goes on from JAABTO010000012.1 coordinate 130, forward strand.
ACGATTTCAGAGGAGATTCGGCCGGTGCAGACCAGCATGACCCGGGAGCAGTCGATTTTTTCCAGCAGCAGGGTGCCAAGTACCTTGTCAACGGCGTTGTGCCGGCCGATATCGTCGATAAAGAAATCCGGAATCCGTCCTTGAATGCTGGCGGACGCGGAATGAACCCCGCCGGTGATCCGGTGCAGGTCCGAGCAGTGCTGAAGCCAGCGGATCACCTCGATAATGTCGGACCCGTGAATCTGAACATCGCTTTGAATGGGATGACGGGAAGACAGTTCCATCATGGTGGTGTACATCACCCCTTTGCCGCAGCCCGAGGTATACACCCGCTGCCCCAGCAGATCAGGATCCACCAGATTCCTGACTTCAATCTCGGCCCGCCATCTGGTTTCATCCAGGGAAAAGGAGATGATGTCATCGGCGGACTTGATAAATCCGGAGGTGACCAGAAACCCGCAGGCAAACGCTTGGAGATGGGAAGGGGTGCACATGAGCGTGGCGATTTCCCGGCCGTTGACCTCGAAGGTCACCGGGATCTCAGCCGCCACACGGGTGTCTTGGGCAAAAAGCGTGTTGTCTTTAAAACGGGTGATGGTAAAGGGAATCATTTCCGCCATCACGGTATCATCATGCATAATCAAGATCCTTGCAGACCAGGGTTGCGACGGATATTCGGCCGGTGCCGGGCCTGACATTCAGAATTACCACATAGTGTTTATATAGCACCGGTTAATTGGATTTTAAAGGGTATGGCTGATTATTTTGCCCCCTTATGCCGTTGCGCAAAAGGGGGGATAGAAAAAAAGAGAAAATTTAGGATCATCCAGTGGAGGTGCAGTCGGCCGTTGTCCGGGGATCGCAGTCCGTGACGGATGCGGGCGCCGGTATCATCTCTTTTTTGCAGAAAGGGCAGAAAGTGGTGGCCACGTTGTTGTCATCCATGATGGATTCGGATTTGAAAGTCATTTCAAACCGGGTGGTGCCGGGGTGGCTGCAATGCACGTGGGTGCAGATATATTTTGTTTCCATTTCGCAAGACTCCTTGGGTTGAATTTCGTATACTATAGCACGTATTTTGAAAAATATCAATTTGTCTTATCGCATGCGTTTGTCAGGAACGCATTAGAAACAAATTAAATCCGTGTCAGCCCTTGATTACGGCCATGGGCCGCAACCGTGCTACCATTCTGGAGATTCCGGCCCCATGGACTACCCCCACCACATCCGACACATCCTTGTATGCCTCGGGCATCTCCTCGGTCAGGGTGAACCGGCCGGTGTATTTCACCACAATGCCTTTTTGTGCCAGCTCCTGCTGGATGAGCCGGCCTTTGCCCGCTTTTTTGGCGGCTTTCCGGCTCAGCACGCGCCCGGCACCGTGGCAGGTGGACCCGAATGTGTCATTCATGGCCGTGTCCGTGCCGCAAAGCACATAAGAGGCCCGGCCCATGTCTCCGGGGGTGAGAATGGGCTGGCCCACGGCCCGGAACCGGTCAGGGATGCCTGGCTGCCCGGGCCCGAACGCCCGGGTGGCCCCTTTTCGCACCACACACACAGCCTGTTTTTTCCCATTTACCTGATGGGTCTCTTTTTTGGCGATGTTGTGACACACATCATAGAGCAGGGTCATGCGCAGGCTGTTCGGGCTGATGGACAGGGTTTTCATGAATGTCTGCCGGGCCCGGTGCAGCATGATCTGGCGGTTGGCCCAGGCAAAATTGGCGGCACAGGCCATGGCGGACAGATAGGTCTGCCCTTCCGCCGACCGGATCATGGCACAGGCCAGGTGGCGGTCCGGCAGATTCAGCCCCAGCCGTGCCACGCTCTTTTTCATGATCCCCAGGTGATCATCACACACCTGGTATCCCAGGCCCCGGGATCCGGAATGCAGCATCACGGTCACCTGTCCGGGAAACAGACCGAACACCCGGGCGATATGCGTATCAAAAATCTCTTCCACCACCCCGATTTCCAGAAAATGGTTCCCGGATCCCAGGGTGCCCAGCTGGTCTCTGCCCCGCTCCAGGGCTCTGTCGCTCAGCAGATCGGGGTCTGCCTGGCGCAGGCATCCGTTTTCTTCGGTGCATTCGATATCGCTGTCTTCGCCGAATCCCTGGGCCAGGGCCCAGGCACTGCCCTGTGTCAGCACCTGTTTCAGGTCCCGGACAGACAGCCGGACCGAACCTTTGGACCCGACCCCTGACGGCACGGCCTCAAACAGTTGGTTTGTCAAAGGTTCCAGATGGGGGCGGATGTCTTTTTCTGTCAACGCCGTGGTGGCCAGGCGCACCCCGCAGTTGATGTCGTACCCCACCCCGCCCGGCGAGATCACCCCGGTGTCCCAGTCAAAAGCCGCCACCCCGCCGATGGGAAACCCGTATCCCAGGTGAATGTCGGGCATGGCCATGGCCGCCTTGACAATCCCCGGCAGCGTTGCCACATTGGCTACCTGCCGGATACTGCCGTCCTCTTTCAGGGCTCTGATGCCCGAAGCCGAGGCATAGATGATTCCCGGCACCCGCATCTGTCCGGTTTTCGGGATCTGCCAGCGGTATGGATCAAGCGGTTCAAGGTGCATGGAAACCTCCTTTGTGTTTCAGTTCAGCAGCACCATCCGGGTCAGTTTTTCAACCAGCAGGTCTTTGGGCTGGACCAGGGGAAACTGCTCTTTGCCCGGTTCCAGCGTGGTGATCACGGTGCGACCCACCACCAGGCGGCCGGTCCGGGTGCTGAATGGCGGCCGGGTGGTGACGCCCCACATGGCATGGCAAATTACCGGGTGATCCGATGCCGGATCTAATCCCAGGTAGAGCATGATGTGGCCGGGCATGTATAACAGGGTTTGCAGCGGAATACCTTGAGTTCGGATCAGGCCCTGTTTTTCCCGGCCGGACAGTCCTTCCAGGGAAATGCTTTCGCCGGCGTCTGCCTGGTCTCTGGAGTTTCTGGGCAAAGGGATCCCGAAACCGGCGAACACATCCTGGATCAGGGCGGAACAGTCCCGGTTTTCATACAGCCCGCCCCAGCCGTAGGACTGGCCCATCAGTGCGTTCAGTATGTCGGCAAAATTTTCCAAGGTGGCGGAAAACGGTAGCGGCTGAATCCCGTCTTCCGGCACCCTGGCCGCCAGCAGCTCCGCATTGCCCAGATGGGTTCGTGCCGGTGCCAGGACCGTGACAAAACCGGTATCTGATGCCGGGTCCGTCATGGGCAGGGCCATGCCCACCCGGCCGGCGAAAACCGGGGGGCCGTCCTCTGGAATCACCGGTACCTGGTCGGCCGTAAATCCTGCCAGGGGATGGGTGGAATAATCCATCATGACGGCATCATCCACGGCCGCGATCTCCTGCCATCGTACCCATCCGGCCACCCAGTCGGTTTCCACCAGCGCCCACTGCCGGTCCGCGCTTTCATGGGTGATCAGCACCGGGGTGCCGGCCGGCACCAGGGAGTTCTGCATCATGTCAAAGGGAAATCCGCGACCCGGGACCGGGGGGCCGAAAAACACGGGTTTGTGGGTGGGGAATACCCGGATGGAAGCATGGATCACGGTGATGGCCGGCTGATGCAGCAGAGGATAGGTGCCGGGTTGTGACTGCCGGGCCATGACATTCACAAAATTCGGGGGAAGCGGCCGGTTGTTTTCGCCATATAATCGCTTTAATCTGTATTTTTTCAGTCCGGAAAACACGATCTTTGCGGAATGCTTGGGAGCGGTCCGGTGCCAGGGCCTGAAAAACCGGTCTTTGAATTGTTGAAAATATTGAGCCTGGCAGGCTGAATCGATGACCGGGTCTTTTGCGTGTGCCAGATACACCCCGGCATCCTGGGGCAGCCTCTGGATATCAGCCCTGGGCAACGGCTGTCTGACGGCACATCCGGTACCGGTCAGACAGATCAGCAGCAAAAGACCGAGTGTTGGGAACCATATTTTCATGGAATGACTGTACGCGATTGCGGTATGATTTTCAAGATGCGGCAGTCATTGCATTACCGGTGGTTGCTGTGATCCGTTTCCGGGCCGGTGTTGATCAGGTGTGACAGATTCCTGACAATAGGTGCCATCCGCGCCCGGTGTTCCGGCGGGATCATCAGATATTTTATGGATTCGTTTTTGACGAACAATCCTTTGTTTTTCGGGTCATGATTTTGATGCTCCTGACCGGTCACGGCATTTTCGGATAAAGTCAGCAGCAGCATGTCCGACAGATTGCCGGAATGACCGTTCTGGTCCAGGTGTTCAATGGCCTGTAAAAACACATTGTTCACCGTCAGTACCCAGGGGGGCATCTGCGCGCTGCCCGTTTCCCTGCAATGGGTTTCCGAGACCATGGCCCGGCACCCGAAGGGCCGGACATCATAGATTGTGCACAGGTCATTTTCCAGCAGGGGACAGTTTCCCCATGCGGGATCGTTTTCTTCTTCCGGCAGGTCGACGTCTTCCATGCACAGCCTGGCAAACCCGTTGGTACTCATTTTGGGAATATAGCGTTTTGCTGGAAACCCGTGGGTGATTGCTGCATGAAGAATCTCTCGCCGGGGTGAAGGCAGACGGTCGGTTATCATCCGGGCTTCAAGGCCTGTCAGGATCACATTGCAGGTACAGCAGCCGGCACACCCCGGGCCACATGCCAGCGCCGTAGATCTGATGATCCGGTCATACAGCTCATAAATGTCGTTCAACCGGTCAATCATATGCGGATTTGACATCCCTGCGTTGTCTTAAATAGATTCAAAGTCAACCTTTTGGATCATGGGCTGCCGTATTGCGCCAGATAGGCATCGATTTTTTCCATCATGGCATCATCCAGTATCACCCGGCCGTTGATTTCCCGGTTATGGAGAAATGCCGTGATGTCGGCCAGGGTGACGATGGCATAAATGGGAATGCCCAGGGTGTCGGCCACCTCGGCCAGGGCGTTCTGGTCGGTGGTGCCTTTTTCCTGGCGGTCCACGCTGATGACGATGCCTTTGACCTTCGGATTGCCGCTGGTTTTCAGGATATCGAGGGATTCTCTGATCGCCTTGCCCGAGGTGATGACATCATCCACCAGGATGAGCCGGGTGCCGGAAGTCAGGTCCATACCCACGGTGCTGCTTTTGTCGGCATAGGTTTTGGCTTCCTTGCGGTTGAACACATATCCGGTGTCATGCCCCATGCCGGACAGGGCCATGGTCGTGGATACGCACAAGGGAATGCCTTTGTAGGCCGGGCCGTAAATGCCGTCAAATCCGGTATTGAAATACTGGTGCACGGCTTTGGCGTAATGACCCCCCAGCTGAGTGATTTTGCCGCCGGTGTCAAACATGCCGGTATTGATGAAATAGGGGGCGATGCGGCCGCTTTTGAGTTGAAATTCCCCGAATTTCAGGGCGTTGCAGTCAATCAGAAAGCGGATGAAAGATTCTTTGTCGGTCATGGAGGGGCGTTCCTTTGGATGGTTGAGGTTGTTTTTTAAACCGGTATGTTGCGGTGCCCTATCACTGGCACCGCCAGGTCACATAGTCGGACAGGGGAACGGCTCGGCCGGATTTGAGCAGGGCCGTGCGGTTGAAATCGGCCATGTTCCGCAGCTGTGCCGAGTCAAACACCGGCCCATCCGTGCACACCACCCGGTCGCCGCACACACAGGCCCCGCACACCCCGAACCCGCAGCGCATATACCGCTCCAGCGACACCTGGCAGGGGATGCGGTGAGACTCGCACAAGGTGAACACCGCGTGCATCATCATTTCCGGGCCGCAGGCATACACCATGTCAAACTGGTGCTGGTTCTGTACCGTCCGGTGCTGAATCTCGGCTGCCAGAAGATCGGTGACAACCCCTTTATGCCCCAGGCTGCCGTCATCCGTGGTGATATGACGGGTCCTGGCGAACCGGTCCTGAAACAGGATGAATTCTTTTGTCCTTGCCCCGTGGATGAAACACAGGTCCGGGTGGAGTTTTGTCACCAGAGGCGCCAGGGGCGCCATGCCGCAGCCGCCGGCTACCACGGCCGTATGGGGCGAGGAAACGATATCAAACCCGTTGCCGAACGGTCCTCTGATCCCCACCAGATCCCCGGGGGCCAGGGCCACAGCCCGGCGGGAAAATCGGCCTTTGGCCTCGATGGTGATGCCGAACCGGGTGGGAGAATAATAGGACAGGCTGTAAGGTTTTTCATCCACGCCCGGAAGCCAGAGCATCACAAACTGGCCGGGACGGAAATCAATGGCAAAATCAAAAAATAACGTGGTATAAACGCTGTTGTGTATGGTTATTTCCGCCACTTCGATCATCAGAGGGGTGTGTTCGGCGATCATGGGGTGTGCCTCCTGTCATGGGCCGCACCGATAATTTCATCCCGGGTGACATGGTGGTCGGTCAGCCAGTCGGCCAGTTCCCGGTTCACCTGATCGAACACCTCGATGCCCCGGTACCGCACGGCCGATCCCATGCCCACCAGGGTAGCCCCGGCCATGAACATTTCCACGGCATCTTCCCCGGTGGTGACGCCGCCCAGCCCGATGATGGGTATGGACACGGCCCGGTAAATATCATACACGCACCGCACGGCAACGGGTTTGATCATGGGGCCGGACAAACCCCCCTTTTTGAAGGCCAGTACCGGCATTTGCGCTTCTATGTCAATGATCATGCCGGGTCCGGCCGTGTTGATGGCACAGATGGCATCGGCCCCGGCATCTTCACACGCCCGGGCGATTTTGCCGATATCCGGGGCTGCCGGGGTAAGTTTGGCGATCAACGGGACGGCAATCACCCGTTTAACCGCATTTGTGACGGCAAAGGCCGCTTTTTCATCCACGCCGAACAGCATGCCGTGGCGGTCGGAATTGGGGCAGGAGATGTTGATTTCAATAAACTCGGGTCCCTGTTCGGACACGAACCGGGCCACCTGGACGAACTCTTCCAAGGACCCGCCGTAGATGCTGGCATTGAGGGGAAATGTCCGGCCCGACAGTGCCTGCCATTCCGTATCCATGTGATCATATCCCGGCGTGGGCAGTCCCACGGCGTTGATCATGCCGAATCCCAGGTCGATCACCGTGGGATTGTTGTGACCGTCCCGGGGCCCGGGTCCGATGGATTTCATGGTTACCAGCCCGCACCCGGCCCTGTGAACCCGTTCCAGAATCCCGGCATTGTTGCCCAGGATGCCCGAGGCCAAAACCAGGGGGTTTTTCAGCTGCTTTCCAAGAAACGTGACGCTTTCCATCAGCTGAACTTGTCGTAGAAAATCATGTCATCCTCCACGCCCATTTCATACAGGTCTTCAATCACCGCATCGATCATGGGCGGCGGACCGCACAGGTAATACTCGATTTCCGTGGGATCCTCATGCTCCTTGAGATAGGAATCGATGAGATGGATATGGACAAACCCGGTGAGCCCGGTCCAGTTGTCCTCTTTTTCCGGAGCGGACAGGGCCACATGATAGGTGAAGTTGTCAAACCGTTTTTCCAGGTCCAAAAATTCCTCATGATAGAACATCTCCTTGACCGACCTGGCCCCGTACCAGAAGGTGATCTTCCGTTTGCTGTCAATGCCCTCCAGCTGATGAAGGATATGGCTGCGTAACGGTGCCATGCCGGCCCCGCCGCCGACAAAGCACATTTCCTTGTCCGTGTCTTTTGCCATGAAATCGCCGTAGGGGCCGCTGATTTGCACCTTGTCCCCGGGTTTGAGCCCGAAGATGAAAGAGGACCCGAATCCGGGCGGAATGCTTTCCGTGCCCGGCGGGGGGGTGGCAATGCGCACATTGAGTTTGACAATGTCTTTTTCATGGGGCGGGTTGGCCATGGAATAGGCCCGAAAACCGGGTTTGATCCCTTTGGCGGCCAGATCGAACAGGTTGTATTTTTTCCATTCACTCACATATTTGCTGTCAATGTTGAAATCCTTGAAAGTCAGCTCGTATTCCGGCACATCGATCTGAATATAGGCCCCGGCTTCAAATTCGATGGACTCTTCAGGCTCCAGAACCAGCTCCTTGATAAAGGTGGAGACATTGTCATTGGAGACCACAATGGCATTGACTTTTTTGATGCCGAAAATGGACTCCGGCACCTGGATGGCCATGTCCTGTTTGACCTTGAGCTGGCAGGACAGCCGGACGCCTTCCAGTTTTTCCTTTCGGGACAGATGAGCCAGTTCCGTGGGCAGGATGGCGCCGCCGCCATCGGTCACCTTGCATTTGCACATGGCGCAGGAGCCGGACCCGCCACAGGCGGACGGCAGAAAAATGTCATTGCGGGACAGGGCCGACAGCAGTGTGGGGTTGCCGGACACGGTGAGGGTATCCTCTTTGCTGTCATTGATGGTGATGGTATGGCTGCCCTGGGTGGTGACTTTGGCTTCCACAAACAGCAGCACGAACACAAGGACGATGATCACACCGGAAAAAATCAACAGGCTGATAAGGTAAATCACTGTGTGCTCCTTGAAAATCTAGAGGGTGATTCCTGAAAACATCATGAATGTCATGGCCATGAGCCCGGCGATGATCATGATGAAACCGAACCCGTCCAGGCCCTTTGGCACATCCGCGTACCTGACTTTCTTCCGGATGGCGGCCAGGGACACGATGGCCAGCATCCACCCGGTGCCGGACCCGGCCCCGAACACCACGGATTCGATAAAGGTGTGATTACGTTCCACTATGAACAGGGACGTCCCTAAAATGGCGCAGTTCACCGCGATCAGGGGCAGAAACACGCCCAATGTGGCATACAGCAGCGGCGAATACCGGTCGATCACCATTTCTACCGCCTGAACCATGGCGGCGATCACCGCAATGAATGTGATGAATTTCAGAAAACTCAGGTCCAGTTCCGGAAATCCGGCCCAGGCCAGGGCCCCGGGTGCCAGCAGTCCATGATAGATCAGCCAGTTCACCGGACTGGTCACCGTTAAAACGAAAATCACGGCCAGCCCCAGGCCGGTGGCGGTTTCAATGGTTTTGGATACGGCAATGAACGAACATATGCCCAGGAAATAGGCCAGCAGAATATTGCCGATGAACACGGAATTGATAAACAGACTCAGCAGATCGCCCATGGCAGCTCCTTATTTTTTCTCGTGGGATATGCCGGGAAGGCTGTTTTTGAGCCAGACCAGCAGGCCGATGACAAAGAACGCCCCCGGTGCCAGCACCATGATGCCCATATCCTGGAACCCCATGTCATACACAAACTGGGGAATCACGGAAAACCCGAAAAACTGACCGGACCCCAGGAGTTCGCGCAAAAATGCCACCGCCACCAGGATCATACTGTAGCCCAGGCCGTTGGCAATGCCATCCACAAAGGAATCCGCCGGATTGTTGGCCAAAGCGAACGCCTCGGCCCGGCCCAGGATGATGCAGTTGGTGATGATCAGGCCCACGAAAATGGACAGCTGTTTTGAAATATCATATAAATACGCCTGGAGGATCTGATCGGTGATGATCACCAGAGAGGCAATGACCGTCAATTCCACGATGATGCGGATGTTTGAGGGGATCAAATGACGCAGGCTGGAGATGATCAAACCGGAAAATCCCGCCACCAGGGTCAAGGCAATGCTCATGACCAGGGCGGTGGACATTTTGACCGTGACCGCCAGGGCCGAGCAGATGCCCAATACCTGGTATGCCACCGGGTTTTCCCTCCAGATGCCTTTGACCAGAATCTCCTTGTAGTGAGAAAGATCGTTTTGCATGAAAATATCCTTATTCATCCAACAGGGTTTCTAACTGGGTTTGGGTTCCTTTTTTCTGACGGAAAATGATGGAAACCGGTTCATATTGCATCAACGTCTCCTCCAGCCCTTCACTGAGGTATCGTCCGGTAAGGGTGGCGCCGGAAATGCCGTCCACGTAATGGTCCTGGAGGGATTCAGGCAGGTTCTCGGTTCTGCCTTTGGCAATGCTCACGGAAACCAGCTGATTGTGGGCGTTGAGAATTTTTTTCCCTTTGAAATTGTCCTGAAACCATTGGCTTTCGATTTCCCCGCCCAGGCCCGGGGTTTCGGAATGGCTGTACACGGAAAATCCGGCCACGGTTTCACCGTCCGCTTCAAACGCCAGGTACCCATGGATTTTACCCCACAGTCCCCGGGTGCTGATGGGAACGATATAGCCTTGCACCTGTTGATCTGTATGGATCAGGTACAGTTGAAGACTGTCCCCGGTGGCGCTTCTCAGGATTTGCCCCCTGGGATCGGCATGGACCTCCCGGATATGGGTGTCATAGATGGCCTGAATCTTTTCAGGGGTCATTTTTTCATTTTCCGGCAACAGGTTGGCGGCTTCCAGCAGGTTTGTTTTCTTGTCCAGAATCCGGTTTTGCTGGTGCAAAGGCTTGAGCATTGTGGCGGCGGAGGTGATCAGTACACTGAACACGAGAGCGACGGTCAGGGCAAAGAAAACCACATATACCCGGCTATCCTTGAATGATCTGTTGGATTTCTTTTTGTCAGACATTGGGAATCCTCTTTGAAATGCGGTGTTTCATGACCAGATGATCCAGCAGCGGTGCAAATACGTTCATGAACAGGATGGCCAGCATCACGCCTTCGGCAAAAGCCGGGTTGGCCACCCGCAGAATCACGGTAAGAAATCCGATGAGAAACCCGAAAATCCACCGGCCCGGATTGGTGCCGGGCGCAGAGACCGGATCCGTGGCCATGAAAGAGATGCCGAACAAAAATCCTCCGGCGCACAGATGGTAAATCGGACCCGCATCCGCCCAGGTACCGTAGGTGCCGGGAAGAAGCCAGGCCAGCAGAGCGGTCAGAATCAGCCCGGCAATGCCGCCCAGGATGATCCGATAGTTGCCGATGCGGGTGATCATGAGAATGGCGGCCCCGATCAGGCAGCACAGGGCCGAGGTTTCTCCGATGCTGCCGGGTACCAGCCCGAAAAACAGATGCGGCAGGGTAAACCCCTGGTCCGCCAACGTTGCGGTCAGGCTGGTGCCGCCGTCGGCCGTGACCGCCAGGGCCGTGGCACCGGTGATGCCGTCCACCCCGGTGGCCCCGGCCACCCAGACATTGCCGGACATGGTCACCGGATAGGAGAAAAACACGAACGCCCGGGCCGTGAGGGCCGGGTTCAGGATGTTCCGTCCGGTGCCGCCGAAAATTTCCTTGCCGATCACCACGCCGAAGGAGATGCCCAGCGCCACCTGCCACAGGGGGATGGTGGGGGGCAGTGTCAGGGGAAACAGCATGCCGGTGACCAGAAACCCTTCTGATATGGGATGGCGACGGATGGCGGCAAACAGGATTTCCCAGAAAAAACCCACCCCATAGGACACGATGATGATGGGCATCACCACCCAGGCCCCGGACAGAAAAGCACTCCAGAAATCAAGCGATTCTCCCCTGGCCAGACCGGACTGGTACCCGGTGTTGTACATGCCGAAAAACAATACCGGCATCAAAGACAGCAGCACCACGCTCATGTAGCGCTTCAGATCCAGGTGATCCCGGATGAACGGCCCCAGCCGGGTTTTGGGGGACGGCAGAAAGAAAAAGGTTTTGGTGGCGTCGAACAGGGGCCCGAGTTTGGCGAATTTGCCGGCATCACTGAAATCATATTCAAGCAGGTCAAAGATCTTTTTGATGGGATTCATGATATGGTATCGCTATCCTTGTTTGTCCTTGTGATGGGTATCCATGCCCTGGGACAGGATCCGGGTGAGTTCGATCTTGGAGGGGCAGGTAAATGAGCACAGCCCGCACCGGCAGCAGTCCAGCAGTCCCAGTTCCAGGGCCTCTTCTATGTCGTCGCCGTGCAGGGCCTTCATGATGAAGCTGGGCATCAGGTCCACGGGACAGATATCTTCACAATAGCTGCAGTTGATGCAGGCCCGCTCTTCCCCGTGCAGGGTACCGTCCAGCTGCACTTCCCGGTCGATCAGACAGGACAGAAATGCTCTGGAAACCGTGGGTTTGTTCAGTCCCGGCCGCAGAAATCCGAACATTTCGTCTTCCGGTGTATCCGGCAGGATGTTCAGGGTGGTTTCAAAAAAGCCCAGATGGGTGTCCGGGTCCACTTTTCGGCCGTTGAACCGGCCCGTGGTGATCAGACTGCCGGCAGGAAAGTTGCCGGCCAGCAGGGGGATGGGCGCGCCCCGGCGTGCAATCATATGGGGTTTTTTGTCGTCCCCCCGGGTGACGGTCACCATGGTTTCCACGGGATACCGCCCGGTTTTCAGAAACCGGGCCAGATGTAACAGGTCCTGAACATGGATGTACCAGGCCGTGTTTTCTTCTGGTTTTTCCTTGATATGGTACAAAATGGCACCGGGGTTCCAGGCTGGATAGGTATCAGATACCTGGTGGGTGATCAAGTGTCTGACCGGGTTCAGTTGTTCCATGGAACTGGTCCGGGCCGCCACAATGATCCGGTCGCAGAACCGCTTGAGCACGGCCAGACCGAATTCGAACTGCGGGATATTGTTTTCAAGCACCTGTCCCGGATGAGGGGAAAACAGGTCGTTGCCGTTGAGACAGACAATGATCAGGGGTGGGGCGGTTCCGCTGTCCGCCGTGTCTCTGGCCGGCAGCTGGCGCAGGGACTGCCATACACCGCCCTGTTTCAGCCGGTCGATCAGTTCCTGGTCGGGCAGTTGGACCAGGTCTGCCGAAGTTACCGGCCCAAACTCAACAAAGTCGTCCATGCTGTCCAGGGCAATCACCACCTCAAGCAGGCGGCGGCGGGCACCGAAGCAGATCTGTTTCACTGTGCCGGTTCCCGGGGACAGATACTGGATGGCCGGGTCCCGTTTGTCACAGAACAGCGGGGTGCCGGTTTTGACCGCCTCTTTTTCCTTGACCAGCAGTTTGGGCCGGATATGGGGGATGTCCTGGGCGGAAACGCCCACCGTGGCGGGTCGGGTAAGCCGGATGACACTGGTATCCGGCATGCCGGCCAGTTTCAGTTTAAAGCCTTTGGAAGGTGCAAGAGTTTCCATGTATATTATCGTTTCCCATGGTTGTTCATGTTGATTCCACCTGGCTGAGCGGTTTGTTAACGGCGGAAACCACAGTCTAACAAATTTTTGGGGCAGTTCAATACCTGCCGGATTTTTTTTACCTTACCATAAAGAAAATCGGCCAGCAAATCAAAAAACCCGTCCGGCATCCTGCCCGGATGCCGGACGGGTTTCAACAGAACCGGTTTTTAACCTTGATTTTACCATCCGGTTTATTATAGAAGAAAAACTTATCATAAAACCATTTTAAGACGTTGAGGATTGGTGAAACTGATGGATCAGAACGCGATTAAAAACATTTTCACCCGGGAATTCTGTGACACGCTGCTGCCTCCCCATACCACTGACCGGTTTTTCGAGGCACTGTATGGGGATGTGTCGGAAGGGGCTTATGATATCCGTCTGAATTGCGAGTCCCTCAGACCCGGAACCGTGGAACTGGGGTTTCACCTGACCCAGCGGCCCGGCAAATGCCTGGTGTGCAGCCTCACTTATGGATTGCCCAACGTGTTTGCAAGGCATCCACTCATCGATATCCAGGGCATGATTCAGAAAATCAAGGAGGCCGGGGTCCCGGTCAAGGACTGGCGCCTGGGACAGACCATCGAGAAAAAAAGATCTCTGCATGTGATTCCTTTTTATATCGATACGATGACGTCCTGATATTTAGAGAAACTATCAAACAGAAATACCGCAACAGAACCGCCGGACAGAATCCTCTGTCCGGCGATTCTATCGTGTGATACCCATCATGACTAAGCTTTGGACAGTTTGGGAAATTTTTTGTTCAATGTCTTGTTCCATTCATCCAGCTGAGGCTTGATCTTTTTGAACAAAGATCCCACATTCCCTTGGATGGTGACGCTTTCAATGGTATCCCCCTGGGCGATGCTGTCCACGACCTTCTGGTCGGCGTCGCCTTCAACCACGCCGAAGACCGTGTGCATGCCGTCCAGATGCGGTGTGGGACCATGGGTGATGAAAAACTGGGACCCGTTGGTGCCGGGCCCGGCATTGGCCATGGACAGAATTCCCGGCCGGTCATGTTTGAGATCTTTTTTGCACTCATTTTCAAACTCGTATCCCGGTCCGCCCATGCCGTTGCCGAACGGGCATCCGCCCTGGATCATGAAGTCATTGATCACCCGGTGAAATTTGAGTCCGTTGTAATATTCCCGGTTGGCCAGGTTGACAAAACTGCCGCAGGTGACAGGGGTTTGATCGGCAAACAGTTTCAGACGGATGGTTCCTTTGCTGGTTTCCATGACAGCGGTTAAATCAGGCATCTGTTTCTCCTCAATTGGAATTTAAAAATATCAACTATGATAATAATTCCTTCTCAATTGTCAATTAACAGGGTGATAAGCAGTGATGAGAATTTTGAAGGTCTGTGTGAAATCATTTATGGGCCTGGAATATTTTTTTGCATTATGCAGCACTTTGATATAGGTTGTTCAACATCAAGAGGATAAAAATCAAAAGATAATTTATGTCGATGACGGACAAAAAATGCAAAGCCCTTGAAACCATCATGCTGGTGGACGATGAACAATAACGCATTTTCAACACCGGTCCCTGTGTCTGAAATCTCGAGCCGGATTCATGCCCTGAAAGCCCGCATGGAAAATACCGGCACCGGTGCGGTTTTTTTAACACACAAACCCGATATCTATTATTTTTCCGGCACAGCCCAGGATGCTTATCTGTATGTGCCGGTGAACCAAGACCCGTTGCTGTTCGTCAAGCGGTACCTGCCCCGGGCGGTGGCGGAAACCGGAATCGAGCAGGTGATTCCGGTGGCATCCATTACCCGGATACCCGAGCAGATCCATTCAGTTCATGGCCGTTTCCCAACGTCACTGGGCCTGGCATTCGATGTGGTGCCGGTACGGGATTTTCAGTTTTTCGAAACCCTGTTCTCTCCCGCTGTGATGACGGATGCGACATCGATGATCACAGGCTGCCGAATGATCAAATCCGACTGGGAGATCGACCGGATGGCGATAGCAGCCAGGCTGTCAAGAGACACGTTTTCCTTTGTCCGTGAACACATGACCCCCGGCGAATCGGAGATCGCGTTCTGCGGCCGGGTGGAAGCCTTTGCCCGTGCCCATGGTCATTCCGGCAAGCTGCTGGTCCGTCACTACCGGGCCGAAGGGTTTTGCCATCATCTGATGAGCGGGGTTTCCGGGGGGCTGGGCGGCGCCCTGGACAGCCCGGTGTGCGGCACCGGCACGTGCAGTGCCTATCCTTACGGGTCCGGGCACAAACTGATTCAGAAAAACGAACCCATCCTCCTGGACCTGGGCACCATGGTCAACGGGTATCACATGGATGAGACCCGGATGCTGGTGATGGGAACCCTGCCTTCAGAAGCCCAACAGGCCGGGCAGGCAGCCATCGATATTCTGCATCATGTCCGGGACAAGATGGCGCCAGGGGTATTGGCGGGCGAGGTGTTCTCCGCTGCCGTGAACCGGGCCGGGAAACTGGGCCTGCATCAGACCTTTCTCGGGCTGCCCGGGCTCAAATCCCGTTTCATCGGGCATGGTGTGGGCCTGGAACTGGTGGAGGCCCCTGTTCTGTCCAAGGGCAATCCACAGGAACTGATGCCCGGCATGGTGTTTGCCGTGGAACCCAAGTTCATTTTCAAGGACCGGTTTGCCGCAGGCATTGAAAGTGTCATCCAGGTGACGGACACAGGCGCCCGGTTTCTGAGCGTCACTGAAAACCGGATTTTTTCTCTCTGACATGCTGGTTATCAATACCCTGTTTCCCCTGTTTTTCCTGCTGCTGCTCGGATGGGGCCTGAAACGATCCGGCATGACCGATCAACGGTTTCTGGCCATGTCGGATCGCCTGGTATATTACGTGTTTTTTCCGGTGCTGCTGTTCTGGAAGATCGGAAGCGGCACGCCGGACCAGGGTGTGAGTGGGGGCCTGGTCCTGGCCGGTCTGACCGGCGTTTGCCTGGCATTTGCCGTCAGCCTTGCGGCGATTCATTATTTCAGGATTTCCGCGTTTCAGGCAGGCGCTTTCTGTCAGGCCTGCTTCCGGTTCAACACCTATATTGGCATGGCACTGGTTTTGGCGGTGCTGGGAGAAGAAGGGGTCCGGAATTTCGGGATTCTGGCCGGAGTGGTCATCCCGGTGATCAATGTGCTGTCGGTTTCCGTGCTGGTGTGGTATTCCGGGGGCAAACCTTCCATCCGGCAAAACCTGCGGTATTTTGTTCGTTCTCTGGTTTCCAATCCCCTGATCATCGGGTGTGTGGCCGGATTTCTATTTTCCCGGTCAAATCTGGTGTTTCCCGTGTTTGTGAGCAACAGCTTTTCTTTGATGACTGCTGTGACCCTGCCGCTGGCCCTGATTTCCATCGGCGGGTCCCTGCGGTTCAAGGGGCTCGCCGATCATGCACGGGTGTCGCTTGTGGCGGCAGGCATCAAGCTGATGTTTCTTCCGGCGGCGGGGTTTTTATTGCTCAAGGCGTTTCAGGTAGCCGGCCCGGCCTTTACCGTGGGCATGATCTTTTTCTCTTTGCCCACCTCCACGGCCATTTACGTGCTGTCCGGTCAGTTGAATTCAGATACGGAACTGGCATCCGGGGCCATCATGATTTCCACGCTGCTGTCTTTTATCCCGCTGACCCTGTCTTTGCTGATTTAAGCGCTTTTTGTTTCCTGAACATCCTTTTCCAGGCATCCGGTCCCGGCACCTAAGGTCTCCAGGGCGCTCTGCCGTATGGACCGGGCGATTTCCTCCAGGGAATCCAGGTTTTTCAAAGAATTGCGAAGAATGCCCAGCCCTTCGGAAAGGGCAAGAATGGTGGCGGCCGCCTTTTCCTTGTCCGGCACGTGGACCAGACCGGCATTTTCCCAGGCGGTGATCTCTTTGATGCCGAAGGCGATGAATTTTTTCTGCATGGCCTGGATCCGGTCCCGGATATCGGGATTTCTGAACCCCATGGCATAGCAGGACCAGAACACCGCATCCCGCTGGGGCCCTTTGGAGCTGGTGGAGAACAGGATGTGCATCAGACACTGGAACCGGTCTTCGGGGGTGGTGTGTTTTTCCAGTTCCGCATGATAGGATTCCATGGAAATTTTGAACAGATAATCCACCATTTCCATGATCAGGCCTTCCTTGCTTTTGAAATAATGGATCAGCAGCCCTGAGTTGACCCCCATGCGGTTGGCGATCTTGCCGATGGTCATGCCCATGAACCCCTCATCTTCCACCACTTGATAGGTATGGCGAAGGATTTCGGGTTTCCGGATGTGAGAGATGCTTTTGCGGCCCATGCACAGGATCCTTTTTTTGATTGTCTGTCCGCTTATTTATATAAGGCCCTGTACGGGATGTCAATTTTTTTCACCGGGCAAACAGAGGCAGATTACCACAGATGCCGGAATGATGGACGTTTGGCAAAGCGGCAGCGGACCGCTTCGATAGAGTGACGCAATGGTGGGGGCGCCTGACTGACGGCCGGGAATCCACAACGTGGCTCCGACAGTCCGCCAGTCAGACACCTCCCACCAAGGGGTTGGGTTTGCAAAGGTTATCAGGCCATGGCCCGGCGGTCGTTCATATCCACCAGCACGCGTTCCCGGGCCTTGTCAATGCCCAGTTCCCGGCGTTTTTTGTCGATATGGGCGATCATCAATCTGGCGATTTCGATCGGGTCGGTGGCCATGCCCCATTTGCCGTATCCCTGTTTTTCCAGTCCGTTGAACAAGAGATCATGGAACCGGGTGCCGGCCAGGGCGGGAAAACCCACACCAAACACCGTGTAGACCCCGGACGACACAAAATACTGACCAATGGCCAGGGCTTTTTCGCTCATCCACTCCGGTGCGCACCCGGCCGCAGGCAGATCGGCAATGCTGTTGCCCAGGCCGCCGGCCTTGACCATGGCGGATGCGGCAATCAGAATCCGGGTGTTGTCCACGCAGGATCCCAGACCCAGCACCGGGGGCATGCCCACGGTCTCACACACCTCGGACAGTCCCGGTCCGGCCAGGGCCCCGGCTTCAGGGGTCAGAAAGCCGGCTTTGGCCAGAGCGATCTGAGAGCATCCGGTCTGAAGCACCAGCACATCGTTTCTAATCAGCTCTCTGACCAGTTCCACATGCACGGAATCTTGCTGAACTTTGGGGTTGGTGCATCCCACCACCCCGGCCACGCCCCGGATCCGGCCGTTGATGATGTTGTCGTTCAGCGGGGAGTAAGATCCCCGGAACGTGCCGCCCAGCATATATTCGATGTATTCATGGGAAAAACCGTGAATGCCTTTCTGGACCTGGTTGGGAATCTGAACCGGTTTGCTTCGGGACCCGAACCGGGAGATGGCCTTGATCAGGACTTCATCCGTACATGCCCGGGGATCGGTTTCATCGAATTGAATATGAGTGGCGCCCTCGATGTGTGCCCGGTCGCTGGTGGTGATCAGATGCGTGTCATAACACTGGGCCACCTGGGCCAGTCCCTGTTTGATGCACTGGATATCCACCACCATGGCATCCACCGCGCCCGTGACCAGGACCGCTTCCGTGGACGAGAAGTTGCCGGCATGGGGGATCCCGTGCCGGGACATCATCTCCGCACCGGAGCAGCACATGCCCACCAGGTTGATGCCGGCGGCCCCCTTGTCTTTGGCGGCCTGGATGAAGAACGGTTCGTTCACCGCCGCCAGCATGCCTTCGAACATGGCCGGTTCGTGACCGTGGACAATCACGTTCACATGGTCTTCCTTGAGAACGCCCATGTTCACCTCCGCCAGAATCGGAGACGGCGTGCCGAACATGATGTCGGACAGTTCCGTGGCCACCATGGACCCTCCCCATCCGTCGGCCAGGGCCGTACGGCTGATCTGTTTCATCAGGTGGGCATAATCCTGGTCGCACCCGATATGGGTCCGGCTCATCATCTCCATGACCTCTTTCATGGCGCCCCGGGGGACGATGCCGTCCTTGCGCCACAGTTCCAGAGTGGCAGGCGGTACCCGTTTCATGAACGGCATTTCACCGTCTACATTGGAAAAGGTCTTTTCCAGTTCGTCGCACAGATCTTTTGCCACCTCTTCAATAAGGCGGTCTTCGGTGTCAATACCCAGCTCCTGTGCAATCTGTTGCAGTTTGAGGGGGTTGGCAATGGTAAAGTCGGTAACATTTTTTTCGACAATGCCTTTGAACAGGTGAAGGATGTGCTGGCCATGGTCATTGTGGGACGCCGAGCCCGTGGCCACATTCCGAGCCAGGTTGCGGGCCGTGATGGTATCTATGGTGGCACCGCAGATACCGACTTTCTTGTACGGGTCCCGGGGATTCAGGCGGCAGGGTCCCATGAAACAATGCTTGCAGCAGGCCGACTCCACGCCGATGGGGCAGGCTTTCATGTCCACGGCCCGGTCCAGGTTGAGAATGACGCCGTCTTTACGGGCTTTTTCCAGCATCTGGCGGGTGGCTTCACATGTGGTCCGTTCTGATGCCGGCACCTGTTTGGTGACAGGGATATCCTTGGGCATAATAATCTCCTCTAAAAGTTTATAAACGATTTTTTTTTACGATACTTGTGGAAGAGACAATCGGTCACCCGATTGTCGGTTTATCTTCCCCCTTGTGATATCTATGATGCACAAGGGGGAAGATTTATTCCTTGATTTATGTCAAGAAGTTCAGAAAAATTACGCGCCGATCACGTCCATGGCTGCAAAGCGCGGTTCATGCAAGGGGATGAGAATATCCGCCTGTTTTTTGACGGTTTCCAGAATATTGTATGCGTCATAGGCATTCACATGGGTACCCGGCGGGATCACCGCCATTTCCATGCCCAGAATTTCCGGCGGCGGGTTCAGGTTTTCATCGATGATGCAGAATCCGGTGATGGCGGCCCTGCCTTTGGGTGTGTCCACAAGCACGGTCATGCCGCCCTGGGTGTGGGCCGGCGTGTGAATCATCCGGATGCCGGGAACGATGTCCGAGTCAGCGGTCACAACCTGAATCTGGCCGTTGTCTTCAATATCCTCGATATAGTCCTCCAGATACCGGTAATCCAGGGGATGCGGATTATGGACCGCTTCCAGCTCTTTTTCATGAACAAAGAACCGGGCGTTTTCGCATTTGTAATCATTTTCGCAGTGGTCCGTGTGCAGGTGGGTGTGAATTACGATATCGATGTCTTTGGGGGTCAGTCCGTGGCGGGCCAGTCCTTTCTCAAAGGTATGGATTCGGCCGTTGATGGCTGCCTCCCGGTCTTCGGACTGAATGGGGTGCATCTCGCCGGTGTCCACTAAAATGGTCTGATCTCCGCCCTTGATGAGCCAGCTGTAGATAGGGATGGTATAAGTCTGGCCCTGTCCGTGCTGATAGGTCATCATGCTCTTGTCAAATACTTTGGTTCCCAGGACAATGGGATGAATGATCAATGATCCGGTCATGACGGGCTTCCTTTAGGCTGAAACAACAGCAGTCAGTTTCTGGTTCAGGGCATCGGCCCTGTTTTGCTTCAGATTTTGGTGCAGGGAGGTGAAAATTTCTCTGACAATACCGGTTTTGGGTTTTGGGGACAGCAACTGAATTTCCATGGTCTTGATATCCATCAACACCTCTTCCACCCATGCATACGGCTGTTTTTCTTTTTCCACCACTTTTTTGATCTCAGCCACCAGCCCGGTCACCATATGTATTCTGTCCGGGTCGAGCACCGGGTCTTGGCCCAGGGACAGTGCCTGGTCCGGATGAGACGACTTCGATGATTTTCCCAGGGCCGTGAGGCCGGCGGCGGTGATGCCGATGCCTCCGGACAGGGTTTTGAGTTCTGCAAAATCCTGGATAAACAGCGATTCCGCCAGCGTGCCGGCCTCGGATTTTTCCAGGCCCAGGGCCGCACCGATGTCATACATGGACACCTGAATCCCCGGATCTCCCTGGGTCATTATGTACAATTGGTTCAAATAGGCATGTTCTTCCGGATTTTCCATAATCTCCTTGGGGGGACTTTCTTTTCTGAGGATCGTCTGCATCAATGATGGTGACCGCATCCGCCCTGTTTCTTGTTTTTCTTTCCCTGGCACAGATCAAACATGTGGAACAGCTGGAGATCACCGGACTTCATCAAATCCAGGTTTTCTCCCACCGTGTCCTTCTGGGCCGCATAGACGCGGATCTCAGCGCTGTGCATATTTCTCTGGCCTCCGTCTCCGATACATTTGGTGACCACGGCATCCACAGTATCTGATTTGTCGAATATCCCGGTTTTGCAGCCGGCATCGGGATTGTCGATTTTCCGGTTTGTCCGGGTCTGAATATCACCGGTGTCAAGATCCACCACTAAAAACAGCTTGGCTGTGCCGAAATGATCATTGACCCGGCTGTCCAGTCCTTTGTCTTCGGTGACCGGAAATGCGATTTTCATGGGCTCCTCCGTGCGTGTGATAATGATTTACCAGGCTGTCGACCCAGTTATAAAACTAAAATAACGCATTCACGGACAAAATCAACCTTGAAGCCGGCCGCCCAAAGAAAATTATATGACAACCGTTTTGGGCAAAGGTTTGATAAACGATTGTCTCAAGCTGTAGGTGTAAGCCCCCTGAAACGGAATCATCAGAATATCCCCTTCCTGAATGTCGGAACCGAAAAACGAGTACCCCCAGACATCATGGGGGGTGCATAGCGATCCCAGGATGCGGCAGGGCTGTTCGGTCAGGCCGGGCCGGGTCAGGTTCAGCACGGGAAAATAATCGGATTCAAACCGTTCCCACCCCACGGCATTGGTGCCGGCATCCGTGATCACCATGTCCGGCATTTTTTTATCAATGACCTGAACGACGATGTGCACGGCATCATGACAGATCCACCGGCCTGGCTCAAAACAGATGACCGGGGACATATGCGGCATCACATGATCGGTCACGGCTTTGGACAGCTCCTGTGCAAAGGTATCCAGAGGCGCGGCCGGCAGATGATAATGGCATAGAGGATCATCCGACACCAGCCATTCGCCTGTTTCCGGCCAGTATCCGCCGCCGATGTCGATAAACCGGCACCCGGCAAGAAAATCCGCCGGCATTTGCCCGAGCAGGGCGCCTGCATGCCGGATGATTTCCTTTTGCCGGTCCGGGGTCAGGTTCCAGGAAGAATGAAACTGGATGCCTGAGCATGACAGAAACGGGTGAGCCAGAATTTCCTGGATCAGGGACGAAACCTGGTCCGGAAGAATACCGAATTTCCGCCACAATCCTTCCGGCTGGCAGTTGAGCCGGATCCCGGCGGACAGCGTCTGGCTTTTTTCCGCCAGAATGCCCATGAACCGCCGGCATTCTCCGACACTGTCCATCAGCAGGGTCACCCGGTCCGGATGGGCCGCCGCCATCATCAGTTCATCTCTGGTTTTGCCGGGACCGCTGAAAATGATTTCCTCTGCTCCCAGATCCAGGGCCGCTGCCAGTTCCAGGCCCGACGATACATCCAGGCCGAACCCTTTGCTGATCAGGATTCGGGAGATGTCAGGCATGTTGTTGCTTTTCACGGCAAAATAAAACCGGGTGGCAGGCAGCCGGGATGCAAAGGCAATCCGGAACCGTGCGGCCTGATCAGCGAGTTTGGCCGAATCCAGCAGATACAGGGGCGATCCATGGGTTTCAACCGTTTCAAGATAGCGCTGCGACCGATCAAACAGCGGCCCCACCTGACTGGTGAGAAACTCAGGTGTCATCACGGGATGGGGATGATCCGCCTGCAAAGTCATGGCTGGATCTCGATTTCCAGGCGCCGGACCATCAGGGAGCACCGGGTTTCAGGGAAGTTCCACCCATAGGTGTCAAAGATGATGTGTCCCAGCAGCCAAGAGTCATAGTCTTCCGGCGGCAGGACAATCCGGTGGCCGGGCTTTCGCATTATATGAATCTGTTTGACCCGGGGTTCCGAAGCCAGATCTCGGTGATTTATTTCCCTGAGAGTCCCGCTTTTTCCGGCATGAATCCGCAGGGCCATGTGGGGTGAGAACTGGACCCCGGAGAGGTCCCACGGCCGGTTGCCGGCCACATCCAGGGTCAGCTTCAGGATGTCCAGATGCCCGGATATATCCAGCAGCCAGGGCAGACAGTCGCCGCCCGGCCGAGGCGTGATTTCCAGCAGATACGGCCGGTTGTGTCTGACCACAAAATCCACCATGCAGATACCGGTCTCAAGTCCCAGGGCCCGGGCCGCCTTTTCCAGCACAGGAGTCAATGTCTCAACCGGCAGGTGCAAAGGCAGAATGCCGGGCACTTCATATCCGGCGGCCGTACCGAACGGCATGCCGGCAGGAATCATTTTCCGGGCCAGCCGGATCAGGGTCAGGCCGGTGTCCGTTAGAATGAAATCCGCGCTGTATTCCGGCCCGCAGATCCGTTCTTCAGCCAGAACCAGTTGATCCGGATGACCGAACAACGCGTTTTCCTTTCTTTTTTCCAGGCCGGCGGTCAATGTCTGCCATGCGGTTTCCGCCTCTTTTCTGTTGCCGCATTGAAACACCAGCTCGCTGCCGCTGCCCCAGGCCGGTTTCAGCACCAGGCCGGCTTTCGCGTCCTTGAGGATCCGCATCACATCCGAGATGCCGTGAACCGGCCAGACCCGGGGACAGGGAACCCCCTGGGTCTGCCACAACTGTTTGGAAATCAGTTTGTCCCGGCAGTTCAGGATGGCGGATTCCCCGGGATAAGAAAGTCCCAGGATTTTTGCCAGCCGGGATGCCGTGATCATGGCCTCACAGTCGAAACAGGCAATGCCCGCAGGCGTCTGGGACCAGGTTTTCAAATGGGCTTTGACCTTGTTCATCAGCGCGGCCGTATCCGACAGGTCGCACACCAGTTCCTCGGAAGGATCCGGCACCGGTTCCTGAGCCGACTGACGGACAGACGACGCCGTGATGAAAAGCGCTTCACCCGGGTACCGGGTCCGGATCCACTCAATATAGTCGGCAGTGGTGCCCACCACCAGCACTTTAGGCGTGCTAAGCGCAGCGGACGTGTTGGTGGTCGGCATGAATACCGGACTCCCGGGCAAGGGGGTAGGTGCGGATTTCAAACAAAGGAACCGGGGTCAGCCGGAACCGCTGTTTCCAGTTGAAATCCCCGCATAGAAAATCCACGTATTTCAGGTGATGTGTGCACGCCCATTTCAGGTGATGACGGTTGATGAGCTTGGCCACACCTGGAAATTCCGGGTTGGTGCCCCCGGCCATCACGGTATAGGTGCCTTTCCACAAAGCCCCCATGTCCACGGCTGCCAGTCTGCCTTTGATGTGCACACAGGTCATGCGCAGCAGCCCCATTTTGTGGAGAAATTCGGCCAGCAGTTCAAAGGCGCGAAGAAACCGGGGGTCGTAAAAATAGGCATCCGGCCCGAAGGCAGCCAGGTTCAGGCGGAACAGATGGTCCATGTCCGACAGGTTTCCTTGGGAGATGCAGACATCCTGCGCTTCCAGCTTGCGGATGTCCGCGGTCAGTTTTTTCCGGGTTTTGCCGGGGATGGACTGCCAGTAGGTATCGAAATCGAATCCGAAAGATCCGGGAAAAAACAGGTACCGGGTTTCGTCCGGATGCAGCAGCCCGGTTTGGTTCATGCCGGTCCGGTATTTGATGTACCGCAGATCCACCGGACCCGGCAAGGCATCCAGAAGCGCTTCCAGGATTTCAGGCGTGTGCGCGATGATCCGGTTCTGCTCCAGCCAGGTTCTGCCCTGCCAGGTTTCACCGGGAAACTGAACATAGGTCCCGGCGTCGTTATTTCTGCACAACGCCAGCAGACCCACGGGCCGGCCGGCCTGTTCGGCCGCGTGAAACGCCAGGGGCCGGTTGAATGCCTTGTGAAAGCACCATCTGACCGGCCACAGATCGAACAGGACCCGGCCGGGCCACAGACTTTCCCACAATTTTCTGCAATGGGCCGGGTCCTGGTACAGGACAGGGTGGATGCCGTTCATTTACAAGCGCTGGGTGACGGAAACCCTGGAAAAAGACCCGCCGAAACTGGTTTGGGAAAACTGCCGGACCACTTCCGGATCATACGCTTTGCAGCTGAACACATCCAGGTACACCGTGTTGGTCAGGTTGGCAAAATGGGCGGATATCAAAGAGGTTTCGATCAACTGAACCATGGAGAACCCCGCCACTTTTTCATCTTCCCCGAAATGCACCACCTGGGTCTCTCCAAAGCGTTTCATCTCGATAAGGTCGCACAGCTGCACCACAAATGATTTGATAAAACCGGCATCCCGGATTTTTTCCGGGTCGCAGTCATAAATGTCGATGGCAGATGCCATGCCCCAGGGTTCCGGGACGGTTTCCAGGGTGACGTTGGGTCGAATGCAAGGGGATACGTTCATTTGAAGCTTCCTTTTCTTTTAAGGCAGCGCACAGCTACCATTTTTGTCTGATTCGATTTTTCTGATTTGATTTTCTGTCTGATTTTTTCCGATGATCGAGGCGTTCCCGCCGGTCTTCCCAGCACAGATCCTCTTCCTGGTTTTCCTTGAATTTCGGGGCCTTGTGCCTGAAATGCCGGTTGCTCTCTCTCTGACTCATGGGGTACCTTCCTGTTTTTTTTTGTGCCCGGTGGATGACCGGGTCTGAATCGGTTGTATTTGTGGAACCCGATTAAGCAGAAAGTGTGCCAGGGGTTAAATTGTTATTAATTTACTATAAAATCAAAAGGTTGCAGGAAATTTTTTGACAGTGGTGTGGAGAAGTTTTCGGTATTTTTTTACTTAAAATATAATATTTCGGGTTATGAATACCGAAAATTTTTCAACCCGGTTTCCGGATACGTCATCCAGTACCTGTATTCAAAGGAATAAAATTCTGTTTTTTCTGGATTTTTTGATAGAACTGCGGTATGTTTTTTTACCGGCGTGGAACCGGAAGGCGTGGTGACATTCGGTATTTATTTGCCGGAAATTGTTGAATAAGGAGATCCTGTTTGTGCTGACCCGGCTTGTCTGTGCTGTAAAAGAAAAAAAACTGGCGGCTGCCATTGAAAAACGGCTGGCCCATGCGGATGTCCGGCTCAATATTTTCCATCACCCGGACAATACCTGGCAGGATCTGGTACGAAGCTGTGCCGATGTGTTTTTGATCAGCCGGACCCTGATCCCAAAGCCAGTGGATGCCAGTGTCGCGATTCTCAACAACCTGCCGGAAAAACCCATTACTATTGTTCTGGATGACCGGGAGTCTTCCAAGGCCCATGCCGATCTTCTGGGCGCGGGAGCGGATATGGTGCTTTATGCCGGCCTGCCCCCGGACCGGCTCGTGGAAGCCATTGAAACCACCCTGGCGTCCCGGCAGCAGTTCTATGATTTGAACCGGTTCGACCACCGGGGCCGGACCCAGCCCCGGCTGCATGATTTTACATCCAGCAGCCGGGACATGCAGCTGTTTCTGGAAGAGGTCCGTCAGGTGGTGGCCACGGATGTCACCTTATTGCTCCAGGGAGAGACCGGGGTGGGAAAAGAGCATCTGTCCAAAGCCATTCACATGGAAAGCCACCGTGCCAAGGGCCCGTTTATTGCTTTGAATATGGCGGCCATTCCGGATCAGCTCATGGAAAGTGAGTTGTTCGGCCATGAACAGGGCGCGTTCACCGGTGCGGTCCGTTCCCGGAGAGGCGCGTTCGAACTGGCCCATGGGGGCACCCTCTTTCTGGATGAGATCGCTGAGATGCCTTTGAAAATGCAGTCCAAGCTCCTCAGGGTGCTTCAGGATTTCGAGTTCACTCCGGTGGGCGGGGAATCTTCTGTGTGGGTGGATGTCCGGGTTATCGCCGCCACCAACAAAGATCTGACCCGGGAGGTGGAAAATAAACGATTCCGCCAGGATCTGTATTACCGGCTGGGGGTCATCACCCTGACCCTGCCGCCGCTGCGCCAGCGCAAAGAGGATATTCCGGGTGTGGCCGAACATTTTCTGATTCAGCAGGTCCAGCGCATGGGGCGGGATATTGAAGGCTTTTCAGACGATGCGGTTCATGCCCTGTGCGAGTATGCCTGGCCCGGAAACGTCCGGGAACTGATGAACGTGATTGAGCGGGCGGTGTTGCTTTGTCGGTCGAATCGGATTACACTTAAAGACCTTCCATCCGGATTTCATGCGGCAAAGGAAATGCCCGGAAACGGGAACTGGATGGGTGCGGTGGAAACCGATCCTGAACTTGCCTGGGAAGGCCGGACCCTGGAACAGGTCAAATCCCGGGTCGTCACCCGGGTGGAGAAACAATACCTGGAGATGCTGCTGGAGAAAACCCGGGGCCGGGTGGGGGAAGCCGCCCGATTGGCAGGCATCCATCCCAGGGGCCTGTACGGGAAAATGAAAAAACTGGGCATTGACAAGGATCGGTTCAAATCCGTATAAAAAAAGGGCAGTTACTTTCTGACGGAGATGATGTATGACCTTGAGATGGTTGAATTCAAAAACAAGATCCAGACCTTTGATGATCCCTGCCCTGTGTCTGGTCTTGGCGGTGGCCCTGCTGTATGTCAAACCATTTCTGGCCGGCCGGATATTTCATTATCCGGTTTCGATGCCGGTTCTTTCCGAAAGCCGGCCCGATACTGACATTACCATTCTGTATCACGAACGGCCGCCGTATTATGTCACCGGCCCCCTTGGGATTTATGGCTTGTGTGTGGATCCGGTGAAAAAAGCGTTTTCAGCCTCTGATATCGGCGTTGAATGGGTCAAAATGCCGGCGGCCAGACAGCTGGAGATGTTGAAATCCAATGCCAAAAATATTTGTGCCATCGGCTGGTTTAAGAATCCTGAACGGAAAAAATTTGCCGTGTATTCCCATGCCCTGTATCAGGACAAGCCGATGATCGCTTTGGCCCGGTCCGATAACCCCCGGCTCATATCCCAGCGCTCTCTGGCTCAGACGCTTGAAAATGAGGCGGTGACACTTTTGCGTAAGGATGGATATTCTTATGGCCAATATATCGATGACATGATTTTGAAACATGGTCCCCGTCAGGAGATCACCACGGCGGAAAACATCGGTATGCTCAAAATTCTTCATGACGGGCTGGCGGATTATTTTTTCATATCTGAAGAGGAAGCCGCCGAACTGATCCATACGTCCGGTCTGCTGGCAGACACATTTCAATTCATCCGTTTTACGGATGTCCCGGCGGGAAACAAACGGTATCTGCTGTTCAGCAAATCAACGGACAAACGTATTGTTGACAGGGTGGATGCCGCCATCATCCAAGTGCGAGCCGGCTCGGCAAAAGAGGAATGACATGAGAAGAGGCCTGTTTTGAACCGTAAATATTTTACCGTCATCGCAGCCGCAGCGTTGCTGTTTCTGGTTTTGTACACCACCCTGGTGCTCATTCATGAATACCAGGTCCGGAAAAAAGCTCATGCCAGAATAGCGGTCCATGCAGATATGATGTCCAGTCTTCTGTGGAACTATAATGAGAAAGCAGCTTCCCAGTATCTGTTTCTTGCCGCTGAACTGGAAAATTATGCCTCTGTCATGGTGATGGATACCCGGGGAAATGTGTTTCAAAAAGTGTCTAAAGAGCCTTTCCAGGGAATGGAACGGTTTTCCTCGGCCATCGGACTGATGAACCACCTGCATCCCCTTGAGGCACCGGTCCGGTACAATGACAGGATCATCGGCACCCTTCAGGCAAAACGTATCTGTAAAACCATTTATTTTGATGCCATGCTGCTGCTGCTGTTGGTCCTGATATTCATGATTTTTGTGCTTTACACCCGGCTGGCTGGTGAAAAAAAAGTGCTGGAAAACCGGGTTGGCGATCGCACCCGAGCGTTATCGGAACTGAACGTGAACCTGCAGGACGAAATCCGTCAGCACAAAGCCGCCAGACAGGCCCTGGAAAAAAGTGAACAACGGTACCGGGCCTATTTTGAGGAAAATATTGCCGGCGCTTATATTTCAACCCCTTCCGGCCGGCTGATTGACTGCAACCAGAAGTATCTGGATATTTTCGGTTTCAGGGACAAGGCCCAGGCCCTGGACACACCCATCAAAGATATTTACGACCATCGTGAAGAGCGGCGGCAGTTTCTGGATGCCCTGGTTGAAAATAAAAAAGTGTCTGCCTTTGAAACCACATTCCGGAAAATCGACGGCAGCAAAATTCATCTGATCGAAAATGCCGCAGCCGTATTTGATGAAAACGGCCGTCTGGATCACATCCGGGGATTTCTTCTGGATGTGACGGAAAAACATCGCCTTGAAATGCAACTGATACAGACACAGAAAATGGAGTCCATCGGGCGCCTGGCCGGCGGGGTGGCCCATGATTTCAACAACATGCTCAATGTGATTCTCGGACATACGGACCTGGCTCTGGACAAGATCGATGCATCCGAGCCGCTGCACAACCATCTGCAGCAGATCCGGCATGCCGCCGAGCATTCAACGGATATCACCCGGCAGCTGCTGGCATTTGCCAGAAAACAGACCATTTCTCCAAGGGTTCTGGATCTGAACAAAACGGTTGAAGGCACGCTCAAAATGCTGCGTCGGCTGATCGGTGAAGATATCGATCTGGTGTGGAAACCGGCGGATCATCCCGGGGCTGTGAAAATGGATCCGTCACAGATCCACCAGATTCTGGCCAATCTGTGTGTGAACGCCCGGGATGCCATCGAGGGCGTGGGGCGCGTCATCATTGAAACCCGAAAGAAACGATTTTATGAACAGGATGATTCGGATCTCCCGGACGCTATTCCAGGCGAATTTGTGATGCTGCGCGTCACTGACGATGGATGCGGCATGGATCAGCATACCCTGGACAACCTGTTCGATCCCTTTTTCACCACCAAGGAGGTCGGCAAGGGCACGGGCCTGGGATTGTCCACGGTCTATGGCATCGTGAAACAGAACAACGGGTTCATCCATGTGAATTCACAATTGAACCAGGGATCTTCATTTGATATTTTCCTGCCCTGTTATAAAGATACCGCTGTGACCCATGGAAGTGATTCCCCTGAGAGTGCTCCGGCCGGCAAAGGAGAGAGTATTCTGGTGGTGGAGGATGAAGTCTCCATCATGGAGCTGCTTGAGACCATGCTCGGACAACTGGGATACACCGTGCTGGCCGAATCCTCTCCCCGGGCCGCCCTGGACCTGGTCAAAGCCCATACCGGCCGGATTGACATGCTGATCACGGACGTGATCATGCCGGATATGAACGGCCGTGAACTGGCCAGGCAGGTCAGAGAACTGTATCCGGAAATCCGGTTGTTGTTCATGTCCGGCTATCCTGCCGATGTCATTGCACAGCAGGGGGTCCTGGACAAAGGTGTTCAGTTCATTCAGAAGCCTTTTTCCATGCAGGATATCGCCATGAAGGTCCATCAGGCCTTAAAGGATTAAATTTTTCTGTCCGTCTCCTCTAAACTGCATTCATCCGGGTTCTCAAAGCATTGATCCACATCGTTGTGCGATACCGCCCGGGTGTCGACATGTTTGACCACCAGCCAGTATCCGATGCTCGTGGCAAATACCACTGCAGCCGTGGCAAACATATAACTTGGTTCCACCACTTTGAAATCCAGGATGATGACTTTCCGGGCGATAGCCATCAGGGCCGTGGCCATCACGATTTTGACGTGAATCACATCATCCCTGAGATAGATGGTGATGTTGATGAATATTTCAATGGCGATGAGCACGGCCATGAACGCGCCGAAGGTGGCCAGAATGTCGCTGATATTCATGAGCATGACCGGCGGGGTGCGCAGTTTCATATAGATTTCCCAGGCCACGTCCACCACCCCCCAGAGAATCACCAGGGTCATCAGGACCGCCAGACTCCGAACGCTGAAACGGATTAAAACCCGCAGTTTCTGAATCAACGGTTCTTTGGGGTTGTCCATATCATCCATGGCAGATCCCTTTCAATTTGAAACCGGGTGCCGGTGCATACGCATCTGTATGAACCGGCCCCCGGAATGAGGTTACAGGCCTTTTTTTTCAAGCCATCTGAAAAGAAGCAACCCTCCGGCAACTAATATCGGAATAATAATCCAGTGATGGATTCCCAGCACCTGGGGCAGGGTGATCTTGCCCAGATCTCCCCAGGTGTAGACGGTTTTCTGGAGTACGGGATAGACTTCCGCAAACACCGCGGCCCCCGCAATCATCCCCAGGATACCCCAGACCGCATCCCAGCGGCCTTCGCCCAGAGCACCCATGGAGGTGCCGGGGCAGTACCCCAGAAGGCCCCATCCAAGGCCGAATATCAGGCCCCCGATGATGACCGGTCCCAGGATCGTGGCTTTGATGGACAACGATACCACGCCCAGATCCCTGAGCAGGTAAATCCCCACCATCCCCACCAGCACACTTGAAAGCATGAACTTGACAATGGTCATGTCTATGAGCCGCATGGCACCCATCTGTTTGTCGTAGCGCAGCACCCGTCCTTTCTGAAGCAGAAAGCCGAACAGCAGTCCGGTGATCAGTCCGTATATGAGCATATCCATGGATGGCCTCCTTATTTGTAAATCAGTCGGGCGACAAATATGCCGCCGATAAAGAAACAGACGAGCGCGATAAACCCGCTGACCGCCAGTTGAAGCGTACCGCTCAACCCGTGGCCGCTGGGTCAGCCGCCGGCCAGTCGGGCACCGAACAGCGCCACGGCACCGCCGAAAAACGCGAAGATCGCCCGTTTGCCGACACTTTGGGCACCGAACCGTTCCGCCCACATGTCCGGCACGGCCTGCAGTTTGAAAGATCCCGATGTGACTGCAGAGATAAAAGCGCCCAGAACAATACCAATCATGAACATCCACTGCCAGTCAATTTTGGGCACCACTCTGATGAAATAATCCATCTGCGCCACCCGTTCCGGTCCGAAAAACTGTTCGATCATTCCGGCGGTCCGGACAAACGAGGTGGAGGCACCGAAATACTTTCCAGCGATCACCACGGACAAAATCCCCACCACACCGGCAAGGGCCCCGGCCAGATAGGGGCTCCATCCGCCATTGTCAGTCTGTTTCATGTTTGCCTCCTTTCAGCTGTTGGATTGACTGATTTTTTGAATTCTACGGCAGAAAAGATCGTATTGCAAAGGGAAAATATCGGTCACATCAGGACCAGTGCCACGGCACAACCCGGAATCATGGCCGCGAGCATCAGCAGCGGCAGTTTGAAATGTACTTTGTATCCGGCGATAAAAGCAAATATCACCCCCTTGACCAGGGTGTTGGTCAAACAGGCCAGAAGAATCCCCAGCACCGCCACTTCCGAAGCCAGGTCCTGCCTGGCGGATCGGGACAGGGACAGCACAATGGCATCCACATCGATCAGTCCGGATACCACGGACAGCACATAGATGCCGGAACTGCCGAACCATTCCTTCATGGCTTCGGAAAGAAACAGCACCGCCGCCAGAATCAGGCCGAACTGCAATGCCATGCCCAGCTGCAGCGGATTTTTCAGCACCACCGGCTGATGATCTCCGGTTTCTTTTTGGTCCCGTTGCCACCAGATCCAGGCCAGGGCGCATAACAGGCCGGCGAACATGGTGGCCAGGGGCAGCCACAATGCCTTGAGCAGTCCGGGATACACCACAAGCACTTCGATCACCACCCGGATGAACATGATGGCGGCGGCCACCAGGACCCCGGCGGAAAAAACGAGGCTGGTTTTCTGTTCTCTGGCGAACCGGGCCAGGCTGATGGTGACGGCCGTGGAAGAGACCATGCCCCCGGCAATGGCGGTGACCAGGGTGCCTTTTTTTTCTCCCACCAGCTGTATAATCACATACCCCAGAAAAGAGATGCCCGAGATCAGTACCACCATCCACCAGGTCCAGTATGGGTTCAATGCTTCCCAGGGACCATATCCCCTGTTGGGCAGCAGCGGCAGCAGCACCAGGGAAATGATCAGCAGTTTGAGCCCGGAGAAAAAGTCCCTGGGCCGGATGGTCCTGAGCCAGGAATGCAGCTCCGGTTTGTATCCCAGCAGGGAAATCACGATCACGGTCACGGTCATGGCTGGAATCGGATGTCCGAACGCGGCCCAGGCAGACAGGACAAACGACAGCATCATGGTAAAGGCCGTGGTGGTGCCCATGTCCTTGTCTGTCCGGGCCTCCAGGATGTGGGCCGCGATGATCAGGGCACACACCCCGGGAAACGCGGCCACCATGAACCAGGGCGTGGTCTGCTCGGAAATCAGGGCGCAGACCCCTCCCAGCAGGCCGATGAGGCTGAAGGTCCGGATGCCGGCCACCCGTTCCCCTTCATCTTCCTCACGGTCGCGCCATCCCCGTTCGATACCGATCAAAAGTCCGATAGCCAGGGCGGCCAGCAGTTTGATTGCCAGGTTGTAGGAAGTGTCCATGTCTTGTCTATCTCAGTTCCGGCCTTTTTTGTCAAGACATCCCGGATCACCCGGCAACCGTCTGCCACAGGGACAGCCACAGCGGCATGGCCAGGATGCACACCAGGTACTGGAGCAGCATCATGCTGGCCACGGACCGTTCATCCCCGCCATAGTTTCTCACCATGAGGATCAGGTTGGTGGCCGGCGGTGACGATGTCTGGAGAATGATCAGACTGCAGAACAAGGGCAGGGTATGATACAGACCCAGACCGTACATCACCGCAAAGGCGGCCCCGGGCACCAGGATGAATTTGACGCCGGTGACCCGGATCACATCGGTTAAAGGCGGCATGTCTGTCAGGGAGATGCTGCCCAGGGTGGCGCCCAGGATAAAGACGGCCAGGGGCACTGTGGCCTGGCCCAGCAGATCCATGGCGGACAGCAGGGTGTCGGGCATGG
Source organism: Desulfotignum sp. (assembly GCA_011389835.1). Taxonomy (GTDB): domain Bacteria; phylum Desulfobacterota; class Desulfobacteria; order Desulfobacterales; family Desulfobacteraceae; genus Desulfotignum. The sequence continues at coordinate 33,924 of JAABTO010000012.1, forward strand.
CTGTGGCCGTGCCGGATACCACCAGAAAAATGGCGGCAAGAGTGGCCACCAGGGGCGGGGTGACAAAATCCTGCCACCGGATGGCCGCATTCCGGTCCCCGCTGACCAGCACCTTGCCCACACTCCACATGATGGGGGACTGGCCTAAGATCAGCAGAAAACAATACAGGGCCAGCCGGTCGAACTGGTCCGGAAACACCAGCTGGCCGATGGGCAGCACAATATACACCGCGTTCTGAAAACTGGCCATGGAGATGAACGCCCGTTTTTCCGGTCTGCGGCCGAAAAGCCCAAACGCCATGCCAAGCCCGGCCAGGGCAATCAAAACCCCGGACAGGGGCAGCAGCCACCATTGGGCAAATCCGGACGGATCAAACTGGCTCACGGTCTTGACCACGATCAGACAGGGCAGAAAAACGTTCACGGTCACAGCGGACAGGGCCTGGATATGGGCCTGGGACACAATTTTTGTCCGCACCAGGACCCCGGCGGCGGCTGAGATGAGGAACAGCTGGAAAACAGCGGAAAAAACCGTGGTAAACGTGGGGATGAACATAAGCCGGTGGTGTCACTCCTTTCCGGAAAACAGGCCAAGAGATGTGAATGTTTCTATCATGGCATCGTAATGGGACCCTTTCCAGAAAATGTTCAGACATTGAGGGCATTGGAAAAAGTCGAAAAAATATTTTTTTGTCTTGGGTTCCAGCAGGTGAAGAATATCGGTTTTGGCCACCTTTACCAGGGGCTGGTTGCACCGGGTGCAGCGGGAAAAAAACGCGGTCCGGTCATGCAGCCCGAAAAAGTCGACCACCTCCTGAACCTGATCATAGGGAAGGTTGGACCGGATTCGTCTGGCAAACACAATTTTTTTGCGTTTCAGCAGGAGGGTGTCCCGGGTCAACACGATGCGGGATTCCGATTCGGACAGATCCGCAATCTGTTCATCGGTAAACGATGAGGAACAGGCCACGTCAAATCCCAGCAGAATGAGCAGGCGTCCCAGTTTGAGCACATTCACGTCGGCGATGAACCGGATCCGGCCCAGTGGTTCCGGCCGCAGCAAAGACGGGGAGCGCACATCAAACGGCGGATCGATCCCATGAACGGTCATGTTCCCGGGCGTGTGCGGAATAAAGGAAAAATCGATGTTCTGTCCGTTGAACCGGATCCCGCCCACCTCGGTATGGGGAACCCCCATCGATTCGATGATATCCTTGACCGACGCGCTGCGGATCAACGCATAGTCCAGTTCATTTCCTTTATGGCGGTCCGCCAGGAAAAAATCCAGCGCCGGATCAAATGTCACCGAAATATTCACGAAGTACTTGTACTATGCCGGCACAAAATTGCAAATGGTTTTTTACCTGAATTTATGAACCCTTGATGGTTCAGATTTCCTGAATTTTGAAGCGGTCCTTGTCTTTTTGGATTGGCTTGTATAATGTATTTATGATCCAAAAACCCATAACATATTTTGAATCAGGCAAGTGATTGAAAATGAAAACCGTTTCAGCTGAAAAATACCATGTTTTGTTTGAACAATCGCAAGATGCCAATTTGATAATTGAAAATACGGAGATCACAGCCTGTAATCAGGCAGCCATTGAAATGTTCGGCTATAAAAGTAAAACCGCACTTATTAAAGTTCATCCATCGAATTTATCCCCGGCCCATCAGCCGGATGGTCAGGATTCCTTTGCAAAAGCAGAAAAAATGATGGGGCTTGCTCTGAAAAACGGCAGTACCAGATTTGAGTGGTATCACAAAAAGGCAAATGGGGAAATTTTTCCTGCAGAGGTTCTTTTAACGGCAATTTCTCACAAGGAAGGTAATCGGTCGATTCATGTTGTTCTACATGATATAACCGCCCGTAAGCAGCTCGAAAAAGCCAGGCAGAAAGAGAAAGAGATGCTTTCAATTATTCTTGAAAGTACGCCTCACGGTATCACATTGATCGATAATCAGGACAATTATCTTTATGTAAATCCTTATTTCACGGAAATCACGGGATATACGATCAAAGATATACCCACCAAAGAGGAATGGTTTAAAAAAGCGTATCCTGATAAGAATTATCGACAAAAGGTACTTAACGCATGGCGTAATGACAGGGGGCATAAAGGCCTGGAAAAAAATCGTGAGTTTAAAATCAGGAGTAAAGACGGCCGGTCAAAATATATTGAGTTCAGAACAGCTTTTTTAAAGGATCAGAAAATTTCCGTTCTTACGGATATTACAAAAAACAAAAAAATGTGGGAAGAACTCAAAGAGAGTAGAAAAAGATTAAAAAGCATCCTTTCTGTGACTCCCAATCCAATCGTGATTTACGGCCGTCAGGGCAAGCCTGACTATGTGAACCCGGCCTTTGTGAACATGTTTGGCTGGACCCTGGATGAACTTAAAGGAAAACGCATCCCGTTTGTGCCGGAAGACCAGCAGAAAATCACTTCTGAAAGATTAAAAGAGTTACTGGATTCAGGGGGGAAAGTACAATTCGAAACAAAAAGGCTTACAAAACACGGCAGATGTATAGATGTTATTGTAAGCACATCCTGTATAAAAGATTTAAAAGGGAAAATATCAAACCTTGTCGTAATTTTAACAGACATCACAGATCAGAAAATTGTCAAACAACAACTAAAAACATTGAATCGGAAACTGGAACATGAGGCGACACACGATTCTTTAACCGGGGCCCCGAACCGGCGCGCAATCATGGAGAAGCTGGATAGTGAACTGAGCCGCGCCAAAAGAATGGGTTCCGGGTTAAGCATTGGGCTGTGTGATATTGATCATTTCAAGTATGTCAATGACAAGTACGGTCATCAGGTGGGTGATGATGTTCTGTGCTGTTTTGTGAAAACTGTAAAAACCATTCTCAGACCCTATGATCATGTGGGAAGATACGGAGGGGAAGAATTTTTACTGATTGTGCCCGAATCTGCTGAATCGGTTAAAGAAGTTGTTTTTGAACGTATAAGAAGTAAAATAGCCAATGGCAAAATGCTCACAAGATCCGGGGATGTAAATATCACGATTAGTATCGGCATTGCAGATGCAGATTTAAACAAAAATGATACTGTCGATTCACTGATCGCAGCTGCTGATCTGGCTTTGTACAAGGCTAAAAACAGTGGGCGTAATCAGCTGGCTTTTTCACCTTAGATGACAGCGATTGTTGACGAAGGGCATCAAGCTGTCGATGGTCATTTGAAATTGAGCCACTAGTGGAATGAACATTAGGGATAAACAAAAGATCTCTAATGTGCCCCTCCCGCATTGATCAGAAAAATCGCCACGCAGGCCATGGCCAGGAACAGGTAGTTGGCCGGCCGAAGCGTTTCTTTCCAGAAAACCATGCTGATCAGGGTGGTGACGGCGATCACGCCCAGTCCCAGGGTGGGGTAGGCGATGGCGCCGGGCAGGTGGGACAGGGCCCGGATCCAGAACCAGGTGGCCAGGACATTGGTGGTGCCTAGGGCCGTGCCCCAGAACAGACAGGCCCGGCCGGGAGGTGTCAAGCCTTTGAGCCGGGGCAGGGTGAACACCAGGGCGGTGCCGAAAATGGTGGCCATGAATGCTT
>JAABTO010000363.1 GCA_011389835.1 Desulfotignum sp.
ACAGGCCGCGGCCAGCAGCGGGGCGTGTTCGGTTTCCAGACAGTTCAAGGCGGTCTGCAGAATCCGGTACCGGTCCCCGAAATGGGGCCCGTGAAACGTGATCAGGTCCACGTTTTCGGTGCCCCCGGCATCCATGACAACCACGGCGTCCATGATCCGGCCGGAAATCTGCATCACCGATACCAGATGAAACACGGCATCTGAGTCGCCGTTTGCTGTCAGGCGTTGCCGGGTCTGCTGGAACCGGTCTGACGGGCCCTGGAACTGAACCATGGAAAGGCCCGGATTCAACTGAATGCCGTAGGTTTTAATCTTTTCCTCCACATAGGTGGACCGGGTTTCCGGATATTTTTTCAACAACGCAGAGATGTCCTGATCGATTTCCTGATAATACGGGGTATGGGAACCGGGAAGGTCAAAAACGGTTTCCAGCAGCGCGATCACGCGATCCTGAAACCCGGTGTCAATGATCACGCACATGACCGCCGGGGAGGATACCAGGTGATAATAAGGAATGTCCGCGGATTCAAGCATCTGCATCAGCACCGCGGGGACGGCCAGGCGGCGGCGGTGGGGATAGACAGATATCTGGGTCACGTCTGCCGGCGGCAGGACCGCGGCATCTTCTTTTGCCAGCCGGTCCAGCACCTGCATGTACCTGGATTCCACGCACCCGGAAAAAGCCTCATGGCCTTCCCGCCGGTGAAGGCCGGCACATACCAGATTGATCCGCTGGGTCGACAGGGCCTGACACACGGAAAAAAAAGGGGCGGTTCGCGCCGCGTCCTGCCCGGTCCATATCAGCCCGGGACCCATGCGAATGCCGTTGATGGGGATCGGTTTCATGTATCAGACACGCACCTGCCATACACGTAAAAGATCTGGATGGCGGAAACATCGCCCGGCTTTTCCGCCATCCATGGTCCATGTCCGTACAGGCCGGACAGACAAGACAAATCGATCAGCCGCAGTGATCTGTCACAATCTCCATCAGTTCATCCAGGTCGATGGGTTTGGGGATATAGTCATCCGCCAGCGTGGTTTTGCCGTTGTGATGGGTGTAGCTGGTGGTTTTCACCGAATCGGCCACCGCGGTCAACAGCACCACCGGGATCTCTTTCAGAGCGGCATCGTTCTTGATCTCATCGCAGACATCCCACCCGTTTTTCCGGGGCATCATGACATCCAGTATCACCAGGTCCGGCCGTTGTTCCTTGATGCGATCCATGGCTTCCACGCCGTCATAGGCTTTGGCCACCCGATAGTTTTTGGCTTCCAGCTTCATGGACACCGCTTCCACCAGATCCGGGTCATCATCCACCACCAGAATGAGTTTTTGTTCGCTCATGTTATGATCTCCTTATCTCTATTATAAACCTGCAACTACACCTTGGGCCTGGGATACAATCCTGCCTGTTCCACGATCTGGGGCACTTTTTCTTCCCATTCAATGGCCATGATATGGAACCCGTGCACCCCTTTGACCTGTTTGAGACGTTCGATGGCTTCCACGGCCATCTTGATGCCTTCCTCGGGCTGCTGTTCCTTGGGTACGCCTTCCAGGCGCTTGATGACGTCATCGGGAATATCCATGCCCGGCACCTTGTTTTTCATGTACCGTGCCATTCCCACGGACTTCATGGGCGTGATGCCGGCCAGGATGTGAACCTGCTCGTCCAGGCCCCGGTCCACCACCCCGTTCATCCATTCTTCAAATTTATCAAGGTTAAAAATACACTGCGTCTGGATAAAGTCAACACCTGCCTTGACTTTTTTGGCCAGGCGCATGACCCGCAGTTCAAACGGATCGGCAAACGGATTGGCAGCCGCGCCGATGAACATTTTGGGGGGTTCGTCGATCTTGGCACCGCCCTGAAACAGGCCCTGGTCTCTCATCTGCCGGACCATTTTGATCATCTGCACGGAATCGATGTCAAACACGCCCTGGGCCATGGGATGGTCTCCGAACTTGGCATGGTCACCGGACAGGCACAGCATGGTGTTGATGCCGAAGGAGTACGCCCCGATGATATCGCTCTGCATGGCCAGGCGGTTACGGTCCCTGGACACCATCTGAAGGATGGGGTCCAGGCCGATCTGTTTGATCAGAATCCCGGCGGCGAATGAAGACATCCGGACCATGGCGGTCTGGTTGTCCGTCACGTTGATGCCGTCCACGTGATCCTTGAGCAGGGCCGCTTTTTCCTGGACCTTTTCCGGACGGCACCCCCTGGGTGGCCCGCATTCCGAGGTCACTGCCAGTTCACCGGTTGCCAATACCTTTTCCAGTCTGCTGTCTGTCTTCATTTTGCCAAATCCTCCCTGATAATAGTCCCGGGTCCGCCGGCGCCACCAGGTCTCCAGTCCTTTGCTTCCAATAAATCTTCATATCTTGATTCCAGTCCCAGTTCCTTGAGCCGTTCCCAGATCAGGCGCCAGGCACACTCAATGTCCGGGCTGACCTCGCACTGGCCGTTGGAGGTGCCGCCGCAGGGGCCGTTGAACAGGTGTTTGGAGCACCGGGCCACCGGGCAGATACCGCCGGTGAT
>JAABTO010000364.1 GCA_011389835.1 Desulfotignum sp.
CCGCCACCAGGTCCGGGGTTTTCATGATCAGGCTGTTGGCATCCTGGATGAACGCGGTTTTTGCTCCGGCCATGAGCCAGTGCACCAGCATGGCCAGGCCCGGGTGCTGTTCCAGGGCCGGTTCCCTTTCCAGCAGGGCCAGGACCCCGTCCCGGGTGACCCGGCCCGCCGGCCCGCCGGCCGCTTCGGACAGGGCTCTCATTTTTTCGGTCAGGGCGGCCATGGCATCGATATCCGCCTTGATCTCTTCAAGCGGTCTCAAAGAAAATTTTTCAGCCTTGTACATGCTGCAGAAGGCACAGTGGTTCCACGGACAGTTCCGGGTGAACCGCACGAGCAGCGACGCGCTGCCCCCTTCGCTGGGAGGGCGGTACATGCCGGTCTCAAAGTGATATGTGTCAAGGGTCATGACAACTCCTTACGTTTGTATCATTCAAAAAAAATTAAAAAATAACGCATTTATGCTGGCAAGGCAAGGGTCGAGTTGATATCTCCAGGATGATGATCTGGATAAATGCGGGTGGGCAAGTATTGAAAAAACAGGCAATTCTGTGATATGCCGAACGTCAACTTCAGGGCTGCGGCAGCCCTGTCCCGAACAAAAGGAGACCTTGAGTATGCAGTCCTTGACCAGAGAGTATGTCCGAACAGAATTGGCGGATTCCCAGTTGATTTTTTACCGGGGTGAAAATTTATATCAGCACGGGTCTTATGTTCTTTCGGAATCAGATGAAAACACCCATTGTTTTGTCTATGAAATGGATGGGAATTATGGGGATTATGTGACCCGCATTCAATTGACCCCCAAAGGATTTGACACTGCCTGTGACTGCCCCTATCCGGGCAAGGGATGCAAGCATGTGGTGGCGGCGGCCCTGAATGTGCGGGACCTGCTGCAAAAAAAAGAGCGGCCGGTGACCGTTGTTCCGGAAACAAACACGACTTACCTGTCCAGAGAAGAGATTCGGGAACAGGCCTTGGCGGACCGGCGGAAACGGGCCGGATCAGAAAAATTCACACTGATCCCCGGGGACATGTTCAAAGGAGATCACCTGGTGGAAAATCAGCGGCACCGCCAGTACCAGGTCTGTTTTCATGATCCGATAAAAGGGCTCGGCCACTGTACCTGCCCGGATTATCTGACCAGCGGGCTGGGAACCTGCAAACATCTGTTGTTTGCCTGGAACCGCTTCAAGAAAACCAGCGGGTTTGACCAGCGCGTGAAAAAGGAACGGTTCGCGTTTACCGACATTTTCTGGGATTCCCGGGCCAACAGCCCGGCCATGTTTTCCGAGCGGCTGTCCGCCGGTCATGCCGATCTGGTGCCAATGCTTACCCGGCACTTTGATCCGGAGACCGGGGCGTATACGGCCCCGGACCTGTCTGATATCCTGCCTCTCATGGACCAGGTGGCCGGCGACAAACGGATCCGTATCAGAGAAACCCTCCTCAGACGTGTGGAAGACCATGTTCAGAAACAGGAGGCCGGAAAACTGTCCGCCCGGGACCTGCCGGCCCTTCCCCTGAAAACAGACCTGTACCCGTTCCAGAAGGAAGGGGTGCGGTTTGGTCTGTACAAGACCGGGGTCCTTATCGGCGATGAAATGGGGCTGGGAAAGACCCTTCAGGCCATCGGGCTGTGCGTGCTCAAAAAGGAAATGTTCGGATTTTCAAAAGTCCTGGTGGTGACCCTGGCATCTCTGAAAGAGCAGTGGAAACGGGAGATCGAAAAATTTTCCCATGAACAGGCCCGGGTGGTGGAAGGCAACCCCCGGCAGAGAGAGGCCCTGTACCGGCAGGACCAAAGTCTGTTCAAAATCACCAATTACGAAGCTGTGCTGCGGGATGTGACCATCCTATCCCGGTTCAATCCGGATATCATCGTTCTGGACGAGGCCCAGCGCATCAAGAATTTTTCCACCAAAACAGCGGATGCGGTGAAACAGATTCCTAAAAAACACGGCATCGTTCTGACCGGTACTCCGCTGGAAAACAAGCTGGAGGATGTGTATTCCATTGTCCAGTTTCTGGACGCTTTTCTGCTTACCCCGCTGTGGGAATTTGCCGCCGACCATTTTCTTATTCCCAAAACAAAAAAAGCCAGCATCGCGGGATACCGGAACCTGGAAAAACTCAAGGACAGGCTCGGGGATATCGTGATCCGACGGAAAAAAGAAGCCGTGCTCAAAGACCTGCCGGATGTGGTGGAAAACAATTATTATATCGAACTGACAGATGAGCAGAAGGAAATGCACGCCGGTTATGCCCGATCCCTGCTGCCCCTGGTGAACAAGAAATTTCTCACGCCCATGGACCTTCGCAAAATCCAGATGCTGCTGCTGCGCATGCGCCAGGTGTGCGACTCCACCTATCTGATCGATCGAAGCAGCCATATTTCCCCCAAACTCAAGGAATTGGCCGGTATCATCGATGAACTCGTGATTCAGAACCAGCGGAAAATCGTGATTTTCAGTGAATGGACCACCATGACCTATCTGGTGGCCAGACAATTGTCAGATATGGAGATCGGAAGAGCACACG
>JAABTO010000365.1 GCA_011389835.1 Desulfotignum sp.
AATGAAGTGGAAGATATCAACCGCGTGGTGTATGATATCACCTCCAAACCGCCGGGCACCATTGAATGGGAATAACCCGTGACCAGATTCCCGGTGATTCAGGAACACTGAAATACAGGGAGCAACGTATCTTATGAGCCTGAAGGAATTTCGGACCGATGCCCCGGATATGTCCGGAAAGGACCCGGACAATTCCCCCCCCGCATCCTTTTACCGGAAAGACCGTAATGCCCTGAAAATAGACAGACTGTCCGCCCGGGTGACCATTATTACCCTTCTTTTGCCGGTTTTCATGGGGGTGGTTCTGTTTTTCATCTACCTGGACATGAAAGATCAGATGACAGGTGTGGATACGGCCAAAAACACTCAGGTGGATCATCTGACCCGCCAGATGGAACAAAAGCTCAATGCACTGGACCTGCGCATCGCCAAAAACCAGTTTGATCTGGATGAAAAACTGCCGCCGCTGGAAAAAAAAACCGGCGTGCTGGAACAGCAGATGGGAAAACTGGCTGTGTCCAAAGCAGATATCAAAACCCTGGAGAAAGAGGTCGCCAGACTCGAAGACCAGCTGGTCCGGCAGGACCTTCGGATACAGAACAATGCCGATCAACATCAGGTCAATCTGGCGGAAATGGAACGAATCAATTCAACATTGCTGTCAGCGCTGGCACAGAACCGGGAGCAGTTTGAAAATCAAACCCAGGCGCTGAGACAGGAAATGGCATCTTTTCAGGCACTCAAACAGGCGCTGGTCTCGCTTCAGTCACAAATAGAGGAAAACCAGGTCGATCTGCAACCGCTTCAGAAAGCACTGGGCCTGCTGGAAAAACAGGTCACGGCACTGGAAAATCAGCTCATGAGCCGGACAGAGATCACCCGGCGGCTGATGGCCCTTAAAACAGAGATGGATCAGTCTCTGGCCAACCTGGAAAAACAGATCAACACCCCGCCGCTTCCCATTCCGGACTCCATCTCTGAAGAGACCCTGACTCAGTGACCGTTGCAGCGGTTATCTGACTTTCAACCGGTCCCCCGGGTGAATCACTTTTTTGTAGGATATATCGTTTAACCGCAGCAGCTCCGCCAGAGACATCTGATAGGCCCGGGCGATACTGATGAGGCTCTCCCCGGCCTCAACCACATGAATCCGGAGAGGTGAATTTTTCTGCCACTCGGTGTAAAGGGCTGAAAACCGGTCATGGAAACCCGGTGTCTTGCCCGCCGGCACCTGGATGCTGACCAATCCGGGTGACAGATAATACCCCCGGATATCCGGATTCTGGATTTTGAAGGTTTTGAACGAGACATCCGCGGCCCGGGCCATGACCAGTATTGGCACCTCTTTTTCCAGCGAGATATCCAGGGTGGCCGTGTTCAATGCCGGGTACAGGTCTTCCGGATTCAGGTAAAATCCATATTTTTCAGGTTGTTCCAGGATCAGTTTGGCTGCAATGATCTTATGCAGATATCGCTGGGTTTCAAGCGGCAGATACAGATCAAAGTAATTGTGGGTCTGCTGGGCATCGATTTCCACAGCCAGGCCGTGTTCTCCCATATTATAGGCGGCCAGGGCCAGGGAAATGGATCCGAACTCAGTCGCCAGTTTTTTTAGATACCGGCACGCCGCCCGGGTGGATTTGAAAATATTGCGGCGTTCATCCACGTCATTGTCGATCCGCAATCCATACCGCCGGCCGGTGGCCTCAAGGAACTGCCAGTATCCCACAGCATTGGCAAACGATCTGGCATGGGGCATGAGTGCGCTTTCAATGACCGGCACATACTTCAGGTCATCGGGCATCTGTTCTTCGTCAAGGATCTGTTCAATCGGCGGAAACAGCTGCGCCGCCCGTTTCATCCACAAAATCACCTGGGGCCGGTTCCACAGGATCAGCAGCATCTCTTTTTCCAGGTCCGCTCTCACCATGGGATCCTCCAGAGGCACCCGAATGTCGCAGAATTCAAGATGTGCCGGAAACCGGATACTCTGGATCAGAGAGGGAATCGGTTCCAGGTCTATCCCCTGCTCCCGGATCTCGCTGGAAAAAGACGTTCCTGTCATGGATCCTGTCAACACAACCATACCGATCAGACAGACGACAGACAGATATCGCATTTGTCACCTCACAGTCACAAGCGGTTAATCTTTGGCGCATCATGGCAGACCGGGTGTGAAAAGTCAATTCATACCGTATCACCCCGTTGCGGGGAAGTTGCCTTTTCAACTCATTTCTGATATGCCATATGGGACACAAAAAATCAAAATGACGTTTATGGAAGATTCATGCACCATTTTTTAAAAAACACGATTGTCCGTGCGGGCGACATCTGCCTGACCGAGCAGGGAGGGATCACCCTGAAGGATCTGGAGTTCAAGGCCAGAAAAGATCTGGTCACGGCCACGGACAAACAGGTGGAAACATTCATTGTGGACCAAATTCAAGACCGGTTTCCCGAGCATGGTACCTGGGGAGAAGAAACCGGGAAAAAAAATGCCGACAGTGAATATTGCTGGATTATCGATCCCATAGACGGCAC
>JAABTO010000366.1 GCA_011389835.1 Desulfotignum sp.
GCTTATTTACCGGACCCGGTTTGGATATGAAGCCCGGGTGGTGGGAGAAAACCCGGACGCCGGCAAATACGCGGGCATCGATTTTCTGAAAACCACCCTGATCCTCATGGCCGTTTCCGGCGGACTGGCCGGTATGGCCGGCGTCGGAGAAGTGGCCGGGATCCATCAGTATCTGGGATATCCGGATTCCATGTCATCGGGATACGGGTTCACCGCCATTATCGTGGCATGGCTGGCCAAACTCAATCCATTGTACACCATCATATCCGGCATCTTTTTTGCGGGAATTCTGGTGGGAGGCGACGCCATCCAGATTTCTCTGGGACTGCCGGCCGCCACCGTGAACATCGTCAACGGCACCCTGCTGATATTTCTGATCATGGGTGATTATTTTCTGAATCATAAAATTTCCATCACATTTAAAACCCGATAGGAACCCCGGCCATGGAAGACATTATCATATCCACTCTTCAGCGTACCCTGGTGGCGGGCACACCGCTGCTGCTGGCCACCACCGGGGAAATTATCTGTGAACGAAGCGGGATCCTGAATCTGGGCGTGGAAGGGGTCATGGCCCTGGGTGCGGTCACCGCCTTTATCGTCACCATGACCACCGGTTCTCCCTGGCTGGGGGTTCTGGCGGCCCTGATCGCCGGCATGGTCATTTCCATCATCCATGCGGTGGCATCCGTGACCCTCCAGGCCAACCAGGTGGTGTCGGGCCTGGCATTGACCATGCTGGGACTGGGCCTGTCCGGTATGATGGGAAAACCCTATGTAGGCAAACCGTTGACCATTAAAATGGATGATCTTTCCATACCGGTTTTGTCGGACATTCCTTATGTCGGCCAGGCAATATTCAATCAAAGTCCGTTTTTTTTCCTGGCCGTCGGTCTGGCACTCGGGGCCTGGTTTCTGCTGGAAAGAACCCGTTTGGGCATCCAGATCCGGTCCACCGGAGAAAACCCGAAAGCCACTGAAACCCAGGGTGTGAACGTATTTTTAATCCGGTATGTGTCTGTGATCATCGGTGGCGGGTTCTCGGCTCTGGCCGGGGCACACCTGTCCATTTCCTATTCCAAATCCTGGATCGAGGGCATGACCGCCGGACGGGGATGGATTGCCATCGCTTTGACCATTTTCGCATTGTGGAACCCGGGCCGGGCCATCTGGGCCGCATTTCTGTTCGGCGGCATTTTTGTGGTTCAATACCTGATGCAGCCGCTGGGCATATCACCCAATTTTCTGGCCATGCTCCCGTACATCGCCACCCTGCTGATCCTGCTGATCATCAGCCTGAAAGATCCCAGAAAACTCAATGCCCCGGCCATGCTTTCCACCCCGTATAAAAGGGGAGAACGATGATATTTGTTTTGTGTTTTGGTTTTTTCTGCTAAACTGTTGTAGAAAAAAACCAAAACTCTAAAACCAGGCAGTCCCGAGTTTATGAAACGCTTTATTGCATTACTGACGATTTTTTTTATAACGGTCCCGGGTTTACCGTCAAACACACTCGCCATCTCCATACCCGACGAACTCAAACTGGCCGATGAGTTCATGCAGATGATCGATCAGCACCAGGTCATTCTCGATGATCCGGTGGCCGGCCATCTGATCGATACCGTGGGCCGGCATATCCTGGCGCAACTGCCGCCCCAGCCGTTCAACTATGCCTTTTACCTGATTGACGACGGCACGTTCAATGCCTTTGCCAGCCCCGGGGCCAACATCTTTGTACATCGGGGCCTGATCACGGCCCTTTCCAGCACTGATGAACTGGCCGGTATTCTGGCCCATGAAATCGCGCATGCGGTCAGCCGGCATGTGTCCCAGTCCATTGACCGTTCCAAACTGGTGAATATCGGCACCATGGCCGGGGTGCTGGCCGGCATCATCGTGGGGTCGGCCGGCGGGGGCGGGGAAGCGGCCCAGGCGTTGACCATGGGATCCATGGCTGCCGGATATTCCTCCATGCTCACCTATACCCGGGAAAATGAAACCGAAGCAGACCAGAAGGCCTTTACACTGCTTCAGCAGACCTGCTTTTCTCCGGAAGGGCTCCTGGACAGCTTAAACAGGCTGAGGGCTGCCGATTACATGGGCATCGAGGGCATACCCGATTATTTCAAGACCCATCCCGGTACCGGGTCACGCATCGCCCATCTGTCCGGTCTGCTGTCAGACTATACCCATGTGTCCCCTGCAGATTCCCGCCTGGAAACTTACAATTATGACATGGTCAAATACCGGATCATGGGATTATACGAACCGGTCAAAGACGGCATCCGGACCATTGAATCAAAAATTGCCGCCGATCCGTCCAACCCGGCACTGTATTATGGACTGGGGCTTTTATACGCCAGGGAAAACCGGCGCGAACAAGCCATTGCCCAGTTACGCAAAGCCCTTTCGTTCAATCTCATGGATCCGCTGATTCTCCTGGAACTCGGAAGGATCTATACCCTTGACGGCCAGTATGACAAAGCCTTGAACATTCTGCCGGGGATTCAGTCCGACCCGGTTCTGG
>JAABTO010000367.1 GCA_011389835.1 Desulfotignum sp.
CATGTGCAGGGCGATCTGGGACAGGTAATCCATAAAAGCGACATTGAGTTTTTCATGAAAAAACACCTGGCCATAGGGATGCATGGTGCCGCTCCGGATTGCTTCCAGTGCCAGCAGGGACAGGGGGGTTTGCTTTCTTTTTTCATCCAGGTCCGGCACATGCAGGCAGGTGCCGCAGGTGCCCGCAAACAGGCCCATGTGGTCGTCAGAGCCTCCGGTGACCTGCTTGTCATAGACAAATCTGCAGAAATTATTTGCCTGGATGCCGTGTTTTTTCTGCCAGAGATCGATCCGCTCTTCGGTCAGGCTGTCCAGCCACTCCCAGGTCAACAGGTTCTGCCAGACATCCCGCTGGCCGTTGAGCACTTCGAACCGGTCGAACATCAGGGCCAGGTGCTCGTACATGACCGGATCCGGTCCAGTGGTCCCTGCATCGACATATAAAGGATGCGGCAGTACCGTGGGGATATCATGCTCCGCTGCATAGGTGAGAAAGTCCGGCAGATCGTTTCTCAACCGGTTGAGGATCTCCTCTTGTGCCGGGGTGAATCCATAGGCCAGCACATGCAGGTGCGTGTCGAATTTCTTGAAAAAACAGGAGAATTCTCCGCCCGGCAAAATATCTCTGCCGGTTTCCATCAACTCCCAGCAGGATCTGGCATTGTTGTGATTGGTAATGGTAATCACATCACATCGGTGTTCCTTCAGGCAGGTAACCAGGTCGTCTGTCTTCAGCCAGGTTTCCGGAAACCGCAGAATTCTGCCCAGAAGCTCGTCTGTGACATCGGAATTGCAGTCATGGCAGTGCAGGTCCATTCGAAGGCACTCTGTCTCCGAAACCTTCAATCGATGACGGTTCAGTCGCTGCTGGAAGGTCTGTTGTATCTGCTGCTGAAACTGTCCGGAATCTGACATGTCATTCACGCTCCTTTCTCGATCTCATGCTTTTCATCTCCTGTGGGCCCGGTTTTGCCGCACATTATCAGGGGCTCAATAACATCGTGTGTGAATTGCATTGGTTTTTGGTAAGGACCAGTTTTTGTTTTTTAAACCAAAACATAACTTCCGGCTAACAGGGAATAAACATGCAGATGGTTTGATGGTCGGCAATGCCAGAGAGCGTTACCGGAACAACGAGTAAAACAACCAAATAACAAGGAGACACGTAATGAAAAAATGGATCACATCACTGTTCATCGCCATGGCTGTCATGATGGCGTTTACCACCGTTTCTGTGGCCGATGATCATGGGGAAGACACCATCACGGAATTCCGCATCGGTGTTCTGGGGGGTGAAAACGCCTCGGACCGGCTGCGGTCCAATGAATGTGTGCGGGCGCAGATTGAAGCCCTGCTGGGGGTTCCCACCAAAATTTATGCCCCGGCCGATTACAACGGGGTGATTGAAGGACTGCTGGGCGGAAACCTGGACATGGCCTGGCTGGGTGCCTCGGGCTATGCCAAGGTCTTTTTGACCAACCCGGACATCGTGGAACCGGTGCTGGTGAAAATCAACAATGACGGATCTTTTGGATATTATTCCGTGGGGTTTGCCCGGGTGGATTCCGGTATTGACAGCCTGGATGACATGAAAGGCAAAATGTTCGGATTCGGAGACCCCAACTCCACCTCCGGGTATCTGATCCCCTCCATTGAAATCCCCCAGTCCGGGTATTCCATGAAACCCGGTGAATACTTCAAGGATGTGGTATTTACAGGCGGCCACGAGCAGACCATTGTGGCGGTGTTCAACGGGGATATCGATGCCGGCGTGACCTGGGCTGACGGCCTGGGAGAATGGGTGGACGGCTATAACAGCGGTGCGTTGCGAAAAGCGGCCGATGCCGGCCTGGTGGACATGACCCAGATCAAAGAGATCTGGCGGTCCAAACTGATTCCCGAAGGCCCCATTGTTCTGCGCAAGGCCCTGCCGGAAAAAGTGAAACTCAAAGTGACCGGGCTGCTGGCCAGCATGCCCTCCATGGATATGGAATGCGCCTACGGGTTCATGGCCGGTGAGGTCAAGGGCATCGCCCCGGTGGATCATGATGCCTATGTGAGCATCATCGAGGCCAGAAAAGCCAAATCCAATTAACCGGCACCGTTGTCAACTTTGGTGGCTGGTGGGTTCATCAGCCACCACTTTTTTTTAGCTTCTGAAGAACTAACCAAAGGATTCCGGTATGTCTCTGCACGCCATCCAGACGGAAATCATGGCCATGGAAAAAAAACGCCGCCTCTATTCCATGGCAGGCATTGTTATGGTTGCAGCGATCTTGATCTCCGGATACGGCCTGTCAAATAATCTGAATTCCGGCGGATTTCTCACCGGAATGACGCAGTTTTTCGACTATCCTGCCGAGATTGTCAAAGAGGCCTGGACTGCCGGATTTTCATTTTTTCCGGTCATGGGCCGGTTTGTTCCGGCCCTGGTGGAAACCCTGAACATTGCCGGGGCCGCCTCCATCGTGGGCGGTAGCCTTGCTGTGGTGCTGGCATTTCTGGGAT
>JAABTO010000368.1 GCA_011389835.1 Desulfotignum sp.
TCAAGAAAATGGGATTTTCCTATGACTGGGACCGGGAGATCGCCACCTGCCGGCCTGAATATTATAAATGGGAGCAGTGGCTGTTTTTGAAGATGCTGGAAAACGGCATGGCCTACCGCAGGGAATCCTTTGTGAACTGGTGCGAAAAGTGCCAGACGGTGCTGGCCAATGAGCAGGTGGAACAAGACAAGTGCTGGCGGTGTTCCCAACCGGTGAGGCAGAAAAAACTGTGGCAGTGGTTTTTCCGGATCACCGATTTTGCCGAAGATCTGCTGGTGCACTGTGATAAGCTGCCGGGATGGCCGGAAAAGGTCACGGTGATGCAGAAGAACTGGATCGGCAAGAGCGTGGGATCCGAGCTCAGGTTCCGGGTGGCCGGCATGGATGAAGAAATCGAGGTGTTCACCACAAGACCGGACACGGTGTTCGGGGCCACGTTCATGTGTCTGGCGCCGGAACACCCTTTGGTGGAAACCCTGTGCCGGGGGACCGACCAGGAACAGGCGGTGGCGGCGTTCGTGGAAAAAGTGGCTGCCCAGGAACGATCCCTGGAGGGCCTTGAAAAATATGAAAAAGAAGGGGTGTTCACCGGGCGGTACTGTATCAATCCGGCCACAGGTGAAGAAATTCCTATCTATACGGCCAATTTCGTGCTCATGGGCTACGGCACCGGGGCGATCATGTCCGTGCCCTGCGGGGACCAGCGGGACTTTGATTTTGCCAGAAAATACCATCTTGAGATCCGGGTGGTGGTGCAGCCCGAAGGCGAGACTCTGGATCCGGACATCATGGAAACAGCCTACACCGGCCCGGGGATCATGGTCAATTCCGGCCGGTTCAACGGCATGGACAATGACACGGCCATGGAAGCGATCACGGACTGGCTGGCGGAACAGGGCCGGGGTAAAAAAGCGGTCTCTTTCCGGCTGCGGGACTGGGGTATCTCCAGACAGCGGTACTGGGGCACCCCCATCCCGGTGATCCACTGCCCGGACTGCGGGGTGGTGCCGGTGCCGGAACAGGATCTGCCCATTGTTCTGCCCGAGGATGTCAATCTCATGGAAAAAGGCGGGTCTCCGCTGCCGTTTCTGGAGGATTTCAAACAGACCACGTGTCCAGCCTGCGGCAGAGAAGATGCCCGGCGGGACACCGATACCATGGACACGTTTGTGGAGTCTTCCTGGTATTATCTGCGGTACTGTTCCCCCCGGTATGAACAGGGCATGTTCGATCCGGACGCTGTTCAATACTGGGCCCCGGTGGACCAGTACATCGGCGGGGTGGAGCATGCAGTGCTGCACCTTCTGTATTCCAGGTATTTCATGCGGGTGCTGCATCATTTCGGCATGATCGATTTCAAGGAACCGTTCACCCGGCTGCTCACCCAGGGCATGGTGTGCAAGGAAACCATGACCTGTCCGGAGCACGGATACCTGTTCCCGGAACAGGCAAAAAAAACCAAAGAGGATGCATATGTCTGCACCCGCTGCGGCAAGGATGTCGAGGTGGGCCGGGTCATCAAGATGTCCAAATCCAAGAAGAACGTGGTGGACCCCAATGAGTTGATGGAAACCTACGGGGCTGATGTCACCCGGTTGTTCTGTCTGTTTGCGGCCCCGCCGGAGCGGGACCTGGAATGGAGCGAAGACGGGGTGGAAGGCAGCAACCGGTTCGTCAACCGGGTCTGGCGTCTGGCCCTGGCGTGCATGGATACCATCGACACCCGGCAGGTGACAAGGTACACCGGACCGGCCGGGGACCTGAAAAACCCGGATGCCAAGGCCCTGTATATCAAAACCCACCAGACCATCCATAAGGTGACGGCGGATATCGATGAAAGCTTTCATTTCAACACCGCCATCGCCGCGGTCATGGAACTGGTGAATGCATTGTATACCATCGATCTGGACACGGCCGACGTCGAAACAAAAGCCGTGGTGCTGGCGGCCATGGACAGCATGGTCCTGCTTTTGAGCCCCATCATCCCCCATTTCTGTGAAGAGGTGTTTGAAAAGATGGGCGGGCAGGGCAGTGTGCTCGAACAGCCCTGGCCAAAACAGCGCAACGACAGCCTGGAAACTGACGAGGCCCTGGTGGTGGTTCAGGTCAATGGCAAACTGCGGTCCAGATTCAGCGTGGCGGCCGACACCGATGAGTCGGTCATCAAGGAAATGGCCCTGGCCGATGAAAAGATCGTCAGACATATCCAGGATCAGCCGGTGAAAAAGATCATTCTGATCAACAAGAAACAGATCCTCGTCAACATTGTGGTGTAAGATGAATTGTCTTGGAAAACCCGTCATTCAAATACTGGCAGGGGGGATCATGCTGTTGCTGCTGTCTTCGTGCGGCTATCGCCTGGAAGGCGGCGGTCCGGTTTATCCCGGGGTCTCCCGGGTGGGAGTGGAGGTGTTTGCCAACCGGACCGCTTACACCCATGCCGGGATCGATTTCACCAACGAATTGATCCGGGAGATTCAGGACCGGACCGACACGCGGGTGGTGGC
>JAABTO010000013.1 GCA_011389835.1 Desulfotignum sp.
AAAGCCATCCAGCTGGAAACTGTTGAGATTCAGGACCGCACAGGACAGGCTGTTCAATTGAAACTGCCCTATGTGGTGACACAGCGGTGTATCGGATGCGGTATCTGTGAGCATGTCTGTCCGGTGCAGGGCCCTGCCGGTGTCCGGGTGGAAAGCCGATCCCCGGTCATGGATGAATCATATTATTCCTACTGAACATCATCCGGATCTGACACCGGTGTCTATCGGTTGAGGGTCCAGTCGTAGGGAAGGTATTCAAGATGAATGTCACCTCCGGCAGACGCATTTTCCAGTGCCTGTTTCAGGGAATTGTCCGCGTATTGCCGGATGAAACCCAGCGGATTGCCTGAGAAATCATCTTCAAACCATTTGAAAATGCGGCTGACAAACAAGGTGTTGTCTTTGAGAAACGGTTTGCCAAAATGGTTGATGAACTGCCGTGTCTGTTCTTCCAGGCGGGTTTCCAGGGTATCTCCCTCATAAGGCGTGTTTGAAAGAGGGGGACAGCTTCGGGCCGCACAGTTGATGGCAAAATGAATTCTGGGGTCTTTGAACCGGTTTCTGAGTATGTCATGTTCGATATGGTCCAGACTCACCTTGAACCCGTTGAGGGGAATGAATTTTTTGCTCCAGGGATTGGAAAAGAAGCTGCCGATTTCCTTGATGGAGTTGATGCCCGGGTACCGGGTGAGGATCAGCTTGACGGTAAACGCGTTATAGGCGTTGATGTAAAAAGCGAACTGGTGCTGGTGAGACAGGGCCCCCGGGTCTGTTGCGCTTAAAATGGCCAGGTATCGGTCCAGTTCGGCTTCATCCCGCTTGAACCCGTCATAATCCACCCGGCCGTCTGTGACATGCTTTTTGAGCAGGGTTGCCCATATCCGGTTGTCCACAGGACCGGTGGCAACAGATGAAACAGGGAAGGTCACAACCGCTGAGATCGCAACCAGTATAAGAAAAACAACTTGTTTCATACGGCCAGTTAATCACAGTTTGCGTGTAATTTCCATTGGATTTTGACGCATCCCGCTTCAAATCGTGCCGATGCCGGCCGCCAGGTTCAGACCGCCGTGAAAAAACGGGAACGGCTTGAGATTGAGAAAATTCAGATGGCTGAACTGTTTGCCCGGATAAATCAGACCCACCCGCCATCCTTTGAAGTCCGCTGCCAGTTTCCGGGTGATTTCCCGGTAAAAGGCCGTGGTATCCCCAGGGTTTTCAAGGCGTCTGCCATAGGGCGGGTTCAGCGCAACCACCCCTTTTCGGCTCGTGAACCGGTTCGGCAGAAGATCGAAAAAATCCAGCTGACTTGCCTGTACCGGGGCCAGAAATTCATGGCCGGCTAAATTGGCGGAAAGGATGCGCATGGCTTTGGGGTCCACATCAAAGGCGAATATGGATTGGACTTTTGAAAACTGCTGTGCGGCTTGGGTCCGGCTGTGGGCAAATGCTGCCGGGCTCACACCGGGCCAGGGTTCAAAGGCAAATCTGCGGTGGAATCCCGGTGGCATGCGGGCCTGAATCATGGCCCCTTCAATGGCAAAGGTACCTGATCCGCACATGGGATCCATGAGTACATCCTGGTCGGTGAATCCGGCGGCGTTCAGGATGGCAAAAGCCAGATTTTCCCGCAACGGGGCGGGTGTCACCTGTGTTTTGATACCCCGTTTGAACAGTGGCGGACCGGACATATCCAGGGAGATGTCAAACCGGTCGTTTTCTGCCCGGATCATGATGGTCTGCGACGGTATGTTTTGATCAGAGTCGGTTTCTTTGCGGGGTCCGGTGTTCAGGGCGGCCCGGACAATGGGACGGCATCTGTCGGCAATCGCATCGGAATGGTACAGCCGGGAGGTGCGCGTGGTCACCTGAATGGCCGGAACTGTCCCGGCGGGCAGAAACAGGTGCCAGTCAATATCCGACAGTTTTTTTTCCAGGGTTGAAAATTGGGTGGCCCTGAACCGGGCCAGGCGCATGAGAATGCGGGATGGAGAACCAAGCCACAGGTTGGCCAGGCAGGCATCCATGATTCTGGCGTAAAAGACCACTCCGCCGGGCACGACCTGAATGTCATGTATCCGGGCATCCAGGCCGGCCAATTCCCTGGCGCATGCCTGCCTGAGCCCGGGCGGGCACACAGCGAAAAATTCCTGGATTCTGGCGCTGACACGGCGTTTGACCCGCCTGGCAAAGGCCGTGTCCGTCATGGGCGTGTCAGTTGTTTGAATCGCAGGAGGTCAGAATCTGCTGGATCCGTTCCTGGATGAAATCAATCGCCTGAGAAATGGTTTCCCCGGAGATGGAGGGAACATCCGATCCCAGCCGTTTCACCTCTGCTTCATTCATATCAGCGATTTTTGATACGGCAAAGCTGTCCACGGATTCTCCCTGGGGCAGCAGTCCGCACCCACCGGCCACGCCCACAAATTCATCTTTGTAAAAAATGGGCACCACCAGTTTTGTCAGGCCGGCGTCGCATTCTTCCACCGCCGGTTTTCGCGATTGTTTCACCATGGCGGTCATGTTCATGTGGGCCGCGGAACAGATGAATGTCTGGCCTTTTTCCTCAGCCTTGATGGCAGGGCAGAGCGGGTTGGAAAAATTTTTTACACTGGTAATGCGCACCCCTTCGGGATTGAACACAGATCCCTGAAGGTTGAATTTTTCATACAGGTCGATTTCCAGCGCTTCCCACGTTTCTAACGGGCAAATATCTAAAAGGGTCATGTCATGTTGTTCCTGAAAAAAATTTTAATTATATTTACGCATGATGTGAAAGTCAACCGGTTCTGAAACCCCGGGATGGTGACACCTTGTTTATAAGGGGTAAGATAGGAGGGTAAGATGCCACCATCCCGGGGTTCCAGACACATGTGAAACCCGTGGTTCTGCCGGGTCCGCTGAAATTGGCCGGGCCCTGTGTTTACCAGTGGCCTTCGGCATTGGGGGCGGAAGAAAAGGTATATTCTCCAGCCTTGAACCGTTCCACTGCGGATTGAACCGTGCCGCTGACATCGTTGGCCACTTTGACGCCTGCGGCATCCAGGGTTTTGAATGCATTGGGACCGCAGAATCCGGTCAGAAGGACTTTTGCGCCTTTGTCGGACACTGCGGCGGCCGCCTGGATACCCGCCCCTTTGAACGCATCTTTGTTGGCGGCATTGTCAATGACCTCCACCGCCAGGGTGTCTGAATCCACCACCAGGATATAGGCGGCCCGGCCGAAACGGGGGTCCACGTCCGCGGACAGATCCGTGCCCGTGGCTGTAATGGCAAGTTTCATGATTCCTCCTTATTGGCCGCCGCCACCGCCGCAGACCTGGTCGTTGGTGATTTCCGGCAGTCTGCCGGCAATGAGATCCATGACCACCGGCTCGATGTCGGGCCGCTGGTCATCGTGATAGACATCAATACCGACCTGGCGGAATCCCATGAGGGGCCGCATGCCGATACCGCCCACAATCAGGGCGTTGACCCGGTGTTCGGCCAGCAGATTCACCGGCACCATGCAGCCGCCCTGGACATGTTCCTGGTTGGCCAGCGTGGAAACCCCTGTGATCTTTCCGTCTTCGACATCCACAAAGGTAAACACGTCGCAATGTCCAAAATGACCCGACCGGGTTCCGTTGAGGCCTCCCTGACCATTGGAGGGGATAGCGATTCTTCCGTTTTTCATACAAACTCCTTCAAACTGATAGTTATGTTGTACATGGAAATTAGTTACATCAATCGTTCCAGTTTCATGGCAGGATGCGCCATTACCGTTTTCCAGATCTGTCTGACCGCTTCGGCGGCCGGGCTGCCATCATCATATTCCAGCAGCGTCTGAATCTGGATCATGGCTTTGGTAAAGGCCGGATCAAAAGGGATTTTCCCTGCCATCAAAATATTTTTTTCCCGGGCAATGGTTTCGATCTCCCGGGTCTGGTCCGGGTTCAGATCGAATTTATTGATACACACCATGGCCGGAATCTTGAAATGGGCGGCCAGTTCCCCCACCCGTTTCATGTCATGGATCCCCGATACTGTGGGTTCCGCCACGATGAGAATGGCACTGGACTGCCCGATGCTGGCAATGACCGGGCATCCGATGCCCGGCGGGCCGTCGGTGAGAATCAGGTCGATGTGCGCGTCTCTGGCCCGTTTTTTGGCCTGTTCCCTTACCAGGGCCACCAGACGCCCGGAATTTTCTTCTGCAATGCCTAACCGGGCATGGACCATGGGGCCGAAACGGGTATGGGAAACAAACCATTGACCGCAGGTTTTCTGGGGAAAATCAATGGCGGTTTCCGGGCACATGTCCACACAGACCCCGCAGCCTTCACAGTTCAAGGCATCCACGGTATATTCTCCCTGGTTTTCATCGATGGCATCGAACCGGCACAGTTCCAGACACGTACCGCAGCCGGTACATCGTTCCGGGTCGATGACCGCCTCATTACCGCCCACAAAATCATGGGTTTCCTGAATGTCCGGGGCCATAATCAGGTGCAGGTCGGCAGCATCCACATCAGCATCACAAAGCATCAACGAGGACTCAAGCCCTGCAAATGCGGCGGTCAGGCTGGTTTTGCCGGTGCCGCCTTTTCCACTCAATATCACCAGTTCTTTCATGGGGCACACTTTTTTTGTCCTGCCAGGCGGCAGATGTTTTTATAAAGGGTTTGAAATTTTTCCTTGTAGTCTGTCTGCTGTGAGATGATCAGATCTCCTCTGGAATAGGCTTGGGCAATGGCCTTGTCATAAGGGATTTCCATGAGAACCGGCAGGTTTTTTTCTTTGGCATAGGCATAAACCGCATCATCTCCCATCCCTGCCCGGTTGATGATCAGACCGTGGGGAATATTGAGCAGCCGGACGGTTTCCACGGCCAGTTTCAGGTCATTGAGACCGAACGGTGTGGGTTCTGTCACCAGGATGACAAAATCGGTGTCTTTCATGGCGGCAATGACCGGACATGACGTGCCGGGCGGCGCGTCGATCAACGTGATGCCCTGGTCCGGGGCCCGGTGGGATTTCACCTGACGGATCACCGGCGGGACCATGACCTGGCCGATATCCAGCAGCCCCTGGCCGAAAGACATGTCCGGCAGCGGCCCGGTGCCGGTTTCCACGGTTCCCAGAATCCGTTCTTTTTCAGTGACGGCATTCTCCGGACAGATGACGGTGCAGCCCCCGCAGGAATGGCACAGTTCAGGAAAGGTGACCACCGTGTCTCCCGCCACGGCAATGGCGTTGAACCGGCAGATGTCCATGCATTTTTTGCAGAACGTGCACCGGTCCAGATCGATTTTCGGCACCGGGGCGATCACTTTTTCCTGTGAACGGATTTCCGGGTGCAAAAACAGATGCAGGTTGGGTTCTTCCACATCACAATCGAGCACCGTGACCGGCTGGTCCAACGAAGCGGCCAGATTGGCGGCCACGGTGGTCTTGCCGGTACCGCCTTTCCCGCTTGCTATGCTGATGATCATTTATGATACCTCATTGTTTCAGGATGTTCAGTTTTTTCAGAATGCTCACCAGTTTTTTTCCGGATTCGGCATCCGGGGTCATGGGCAGCTGCATGAGCACGCCCAGCCCTTCATAGGCTTCATGAAACTGGTCTGAAGATAATGTGCTGGCCGCAGCGCAATTGGTCATGGGACTTTTCATGATCACCTGTTCCACCAGATCCCGGCCGGACATGTCTGTGAGGGTCTCATCCGTGATCACCAGATCGACGGTCTTTCCCTGATCCATGGCCTGTGACAGGAGGTCGAGAACGGCTTTTCCGGTATCTGTCCAGTGAATATCCACCGGATACCGCTGCAGCTCCTGAGCCAGCTGCGTGAATGTCTGTTTGTCTTTTACCGCCAGTACCGTATATATCATGGTCTTTCCTTAAGCACGTTGTCTGTTCTTCTGTTCTGTTCAACACCCTCCCTCACAAAGCAAAGCCTGTGCCATTCAGAAATTTTTGACGTATTAAACAGGGTTTGGGCGTAATTTCAGCAAGTTGCCATTCAGAGTTGCGAAGATTTCCAGACAATGGATGTAAAAACGCGGAACACGCGTTGCACTTGTGCAACCCGAGGTATCGTTTCTGAATCAGTGCATGTGTTCCTGTATCGGCACGTATCTATAAAAATCCCCGGGGATCGGCTGAACAGCAGGATTCAACAATGCATGTGTCAGACATGAATTTTCTGGCATAATGCTTGCTATGATATAATAATTCATTGTAACATGAAAGATAGATCCTGAGCCAAGGGAGGTGTCTTGATGTCAGATCCCAGCAAGCGTCCGGCGGATACGGGATCTGCCCGTGTCGGAACACAGGAAAACAGGCGGCTGCACCCCAAAGATTCATGGACGATCCTGGTGATCGACGATGAACCCGATGTCCGTGAAATCATGGTCATCAGCCTGGAGGATGCCGGCTACAAGACCCTTTCCGCGCCTGACGGTGAATCCGGACTCAAACTGCTGGCATCCCATGGGCCCCAGATCCTGATCACGGATATCAAAATGCCGGGTATGAGCGGCCTGGAAGTGTTGAAACAGGCCCGGCGCATCCGGCCGGAAACCCAGGTAATCGTCACGACCGGGTTTGCAGATATCAATAAAGCGATTGCCGCACTGCAGCATGATGCATCTGATTTCATCACCAAGCCCGTGGATGACACCACGCTGCACCTGGCCCTGAAACGGGCCATGGAGCGGTATCAGAACCAGAAGGAACTGGCGGATTATACACGGCTTCTGGAACAGACTGTCCTGAACCAGGAAAAGATTCTGCATCAGGAAAAAATGATGTCTCTGGGCCGTCTGGCCGCCAGCATGGTCCACGAGATCAACAACCCGCTGTCCGGGATTCTGAACTATCTCCAGCTGATGATCCGGCTGGCCGATAAACCGGACTGGGATGAGGCCCGCCAGACCCGGTTCAAGAACTATCTGACCATTGTGTATCAGGAAACCCGGCGCTGCTCGGATCTGGTCTCCGGACTGCTTCAGTTTTCCAGAAAATCCAGTCTTCAATTCGGGCCGGTGGATATCTGTGACCTCATAGAGTACAGCCGGATGCTGTGTCATCACAGACTGGAACTGGCGGGTATTCTCCTGGAAATTACCTGTGATCCGAAAATCCCGAAAGTGTCAGGCGATTTCAATCAACTGCAGCAGTGTCTGATCAATCTGATTTTCAATGCCATTGACGCCATTGAAGCGGAATCCAAATCCGAATCCGGCGGCGGGGAGGATGCGTCTTCACCGGACCAGACTGCCGGCCGTATTTTTCTGACAGCACAGATCGATGATGCAGATCATCAGGTGTGTATTCAGGTGGCAGACACCGGCAAAGGCATTCCGCCCGAAGATCTGCCGCGCATTTTTGAACCGTTTTTCACCACCAAACAGGACGGTCACGGCGTGGGGCTGGGATTGTCCACCGTATATGGCATCATCGAGCATCACAACGGTACCATTACCGTGGACAGTGCCAGAGGACAGGGGGCCTGTTTCACCATCCTGCTGCCCGTGGCGGACAAACACACAGAAAACAAGGACACCAACTCATGATACCTGATATTATGCCATTGCGTTTAGGGGTTTACATCTGTCACTGCGGCGTGAACATTGCCGGAAAAGTGGATGTGGCAGATGTCAGTGAATGGGCCGGATCTTTGCCCCATGTGGTCATCTCCAGGGACTACAAATTCATGTGCTCCGAACCGGGCCAGGCCATGATTGAAACAGACATTGAAGAATATGGTCTGAACCGGGTGGTGGTGGCTTCCTGTTCTCCGAGGCTGCATGGCAAAACCTTCATGGAAACCTGCCGAAGGGCCGGGATCAATCCCTATTATTTCAACATGGCGTCGGTCAGGGAACAGGTGTCCTGGGTGACAAAAGACCGGGACCGGGCCACCCGAAAGGCCCGGCGACTGGTGGCGGCGGCCGTGAGCCGGGTGACCTGTCATCAGCCGCTGACAACGGGTCTGTCCGAAGTGTATCCGGATGTGGCCGTCATCGGCGGGGGCATTGCCGGGATGCAGGCGGCCATCGATATCGGTAACGCCGGCCTTACGGTGCATCTTATTGAAAAGGACAGCACCATCGGGGGGCATATGCTCCAGTTTGACAAGACCTTTCCCACCCTGGACTGTGCGGCGTGTATCGGAACCCCCAAGATGGTGGAAGTGGCCCAGAATGCAAATATCGATCTGCACACCTTCAGCCGGGTGACGGAGGTGACCGGATTTATCGGCAATTACACGTTGAATATCACGGAAAAACCCCGGTATGTGAACGCGGATCTGTGTACCGGGTGCGGAGATTGCGCCACAGTGTGTCCGGTGTCCATTCCCAGTGCCTGGGACATGGGGCTGTCCGACCGCAAGGCCATCGGCCGCAGTTTTCCCCAGGCCATTCCCATTACGTTTCAGATCGAAAAAACCCAGACCGCCCCCTGTACCCGGACCTGTCCGGCCGGGATCAATGTTCAGGGGTATGTGCAGCTGGCAAAACAGGAAAAATATGATGAGGCCCTGGCATTGATCATGGAAAAGGCCCCGTTTCCCGGGGTCCTGGGCCGGGTGTGTCCCCATCCCTGCGAAACCGCCTGTGCCCGGGGGGAAACGGATCAGCCCGTGGCCATCCGGCTGCTCAAGCGTTATGTCGCGGACATGGCCGGATCCGGTGCCCGGGCGATCCCTGACAGGGGTGATCTGGAAGAGAAAGAAGAGAAAATCGCGGTGATCGGTGCCGGACCGGCCGGATTGACGGCGGCCTATTTTCTGCGGCGCAAAGGATACCAGGTCACGGTGTTCGAGGCATCGGGCCGGGCCGGGGGCATGCTCCGCACCGGGATCCCCGCGTATCGTCTGCCCAGGGAAATTCTGGATCAGGAGATCCAGCACATCCTGGACCATGGCATCGATCTGGTTCTCCATACCTGCCTGGGCAAAGAGGTGGACCTGCCCGGACTGAAACAACAGGGATTCAGTGCCGTGTACCTGGCCACCGGGGCCCATCGTTCCATGAAACTGGGCCTGGAAGGCGAAGACACCCTGTCCGGTGTCATGGATGCGACACAGTTTTTGAAACAGATCAATCTGGGGGAAGACACCCTGTGTCACGGGAACGTCCTGGTGGTGGGCGGCGGCAATGTGGCCATGGATGCGGCCCGGTGTGCCCGGCGGATTCCCGGATGCGAGGTCACCCTGGTCTACCGCCGCACCCGGCAGGAGATGCCGGCCTATGCCGATGAAATCCACGGGGCCCTTCAGGAGGGTATCACCATTCTGGAGCTGGCCAATCCCGTGACATTGACAGGGGATCAGGGAAAAATCACCCAGGTGGTGTGCATGAAAAATGAACTGGGACCGCCGGATGATTCCGGACGGCGTCGGCCTGTGCCTGTGGAAGGATCGGAATTCATTCTGCCCTGCGATACCCTGATTCCCGCCATTGGCCAGTATCCGGATGATCTGGGAATGAATGGTCTGCCCGGGATCGAAATTACGGGAAAAAACCGGATCAAAGTCAATGAGGTCACGTTTCAGACCGGAGAGCCCGGCGTGTTTGCCGGCGGGGACCTGGTCCTGGGTCCGGCCACGGTGGTACAGGCCATCGGCCAGGGCCGGTCTGCGGCCCGGCACATCCATGAGTTCATCCAGCATCCGGACCGGTTTGAACCTCGGACGGACGAAGGGATTGCTGATTCAGAATCACCTGATTCGGGCGGCCCCGTTTCTGAAGACAGATCATCTTCGGGTTTGACACCAAAACCCCCGGGGTCTGTTCCCCGGGCCGAGCCCGTCTGGATGGACCCGGACCGGCGGATCCAGGGGTTTGACGAAGTGGAATCCTGCCTCACGCC
Source organism: Desulfotignum sp. (assembly GCA_011389835.1). Classification (GTDB taxonomy): domain Bacteria; phylum Desulfobacterota; class Desulfobacteria; order Desulfobacterales; family Desulfobacteraceae; genus Desulfotignum. The sequence goes on from JAABTO010000013.1 coordinate 9,866, forward strand.
GGACCAGGCCCTGGCAGAGGCAGGAAGGTGTCTCAACTGCGGAATCTGCTGCGAGTGCAAGGCCTGTGTGGCGGCCTGCGAACGCGATGCCATCGACCATGATATGACAGCGCGGCAATATCAGATCAAGGTGGGCAGTATCATTCTGGCCACGGGATATGACACCCTGGACCCGTCCGCCATGACCCGGTTCGGTTACGGCAGATATCCCAATGTGTACACGGCCCTGGAGTTCGAGCGCTTAAGCAATGCCACCGGCCCCACCGGTGGACAGATTCTGTTGCGGGATCACGACCGGCAGTTCACAAGGGCGCCCAAATCCGTAGCCATTGTTCATTGTGTGGGCAGCCGGGATGTGAATTTTCATGAATACTGTTCCCGGGTCTGCTGCATGTATGCGTTGAAATACACCCACCTGATCAAGGAAAAAGTGGGTCATGACACCCGGGTATATGATTTTTATATTGATATGCGCTGTTTCGGCAAAGGATATGAAGAGTTTTACAACCGGTGCCAGCAGGAAGGCACGATTTTCATCCGGGGCAAGGTGGCCCGGATCACGCATCAACCCGGATTTGACGGAGATTCGGAACAACTGGTGGCCGTGGCGGAAGATACCTTGATGGGAGAGGTGATCGAAGTGCCCGTGGATATGGTGGTGTTGTGCACGGCCATCCAGGCCCGGCAGGACGCGGGAGAAATCGGCCGGGTCCTGGGGCTCAACCAGGGGGCGGACGGTTTTTTTCTGGAGGAACATCCCAAGCTCGGGCCCGTGAGCACGGCCACCGAAGGCGTGTTTTTGAGCGGATGCTGCCAGAAACCCATGGATATTCCAGACACCGTGTCCCAGGCATCCGGGGCTGCGGCCAAATCCCTGTCTCTGGCCGCCCGGGGCCAGGTGGAGATTTCTCCCACCGTGGCCAGTATCGATCCGGATATCTGTGCCGGATGCCAGCTGTGCCTGAACCTGTGTCCTTATGGCGCCATTGAATTTGATGAAGACCGGCAGGTGTCCGTGGTCAACGAAGCGGTCTGCAAGGGATGCGGTTCCTGTTCCAGTGCCTGTCCCAGCGGCGCGGCCGTGAGCCGTCACTTTACCCGGAAACAGATGTTTGCCGAAATCAGCGGTGTACTGGCGGATCTTTAAGATGCCGGCCACATGTGAATAAATGTTTTTTGCAGGAGGAACCCCCATGACCCAGACTGTTATGGAACCAGAGCAGGACTCACCCCCAAAGACCCCGTCTTTGAACCCGGATGCATTCGAACCGGTGGCGGTTGCATTTGTGTGCAACTGGTGCACCTACACGGCCGCGGACCTGGCCGGCACCTCTCGTCTGACATATCCGGACAATGTAAGGCTGGTACGGGTCATGTGTACGGGGATGGTGGATCCCCAGTACGTGATCAAGGCGTTTTTAGAGGGGGCCGATGCCGTGCTGGTGTCCGGGTGTCACCCCGGCGACTGCCACTATATCAACGGCAACTACAAAGCCCGGCGCAGGATCAAGCTGCTCAAGCAGATTCTGCCCCGGTTCGGCATTGATGCACAAAGGCTGCGGCTCACATGGATCGGGGCCAGTGACGGCATCGAGTTTGCACAGACCATGACCCGGTTCGTGGAAGAGATCAGGGGACTGGGACCGTGTCAGGCCCGGCTGCAGCAGGTGATCTGACAGATGACACCCATTGTCCTCAAACCACAGGAGACGTTATGATTGCATCCATTCAAACAAAGGACCATTCCATTACCCGGACACTTCAGGATTTTTTTGCCGGCATGTTGAAAACCGGGGCAGCGGATGCGGTATTGGTGCCGTCCCGAATGTCGGACTCCCCGTATGTGAAACCCTGCCTGATCGCGTCACATGACCGGTTGGACCGCACGGTTCCCTTGGGTCCGGGTTTTTTCGTCAATGCCGGACCCATGATGTCCCGGCTGACCCGGACCCGGGCCGGGTCGACCCTTGTCGCGTGGCTCCGGCCCTGCGAGATCCGCGCGTTTGTGGAACTGACCAAACTCAGACAGGGGGCCAGGGAGGAGGTGGTCATTATCGGCATGGACTGCCCCATGGCACTGTCCCGCACAGATTATGACGACTGGGCCGGCCAGGGGAATGATATGTCCGATGATGTGGAAAAATGGATACAGACCGTGTATCAAAAACCGGTGACTCAGGTGGATGCATGGCCGGTGTCCCGGGCCTGCCAGGTGTGCGATGCCCCGTATCCGGTGAACGCGGATGTGTCCGTGATGCTGCTGGGTGGGGATCTGGACCGGGAGATTGCATTGCGGGCCGACACGGAAAAAGGAGAAAAACTGCTGGCTGAAATGGACCTGAGCGAGGGACAGGAACCGGAACGGCGCAAGGCCCTGCTGGCGGATCTGGAGACGGAGCGCACTGAAGCGTTTCAGGCCATGGACGAGGAAATGCTCGATCAGACCGGCAGCATTGAATCTTTGAACCGGTTTTTCAGTGCCTGCGTCAACTGCTATAACTGTAGAAGCGTTTGCCCGGTCTGTTACTGCAAGGAGTGTGTGTTCAACACCGATGCCGTGGCGTACGCCCCGACCCAGTATCTTTCCTGGGCAGACAAATGGGGCCAGGTGTCCCTGCCCAATGATACCGTGTTTTTCCATCTGACACGGCTGGCCCATATCGGCTGCACCTGTGTGGGGTGCGGCCAGTGCACCCTGGCCTGTCCCAGCCATATCCCCGTGTCCGACCTGTTCATCAGTGTCACCCGGAACGCCCGGAAAGCCTTTGATTACGTGCCGGGCAGGGATGATGCAGAACCGCTGCCCCTGTCCGTTTTTCAGGAATCGGAATTTACCGACATTGTGGGGATGGGGAACAAGGAGGCCACATGACAGATCAAATCGGCAAAACCCTGGTGATCGGCGGCGGGATTTCAGGGATCCGGGCGTCTCTGGATCTGGCCCAGGCAGGCTATCAGGTCCTGCTGCTGGAACAGTCGGACCGGGTAGGGGGACTGTTGTCCCAGCTGGACACCCAGTTCCCGACATCCACCTGCGGCATGTGCCGGATGCTGCCGATGATGGAACGGGACCGGGTGGATCAACAGTGCCTGCGCCGTGGCCTTTCCCATGACAATATCGAGATCTGTGTGTCCACGGACCTGATTTCCCTGAAAGGAGATCCCGGAAATTTTTCGGTGTCGTTCCTTTCTCAGACCGATGGAGGAAGAGATGACTGCCCGGTGCTGGTGGTGGATGATGAAAAAATCGTCAGAGATTCCATGAAAGAGTGGCTCAGCGAAGAAGGATACCCGGTTCAGACGGCAGATTCCGCTGCCGAAGCCCTGAATCTTCTGGCAGAGGGTTCTTTCAAGGTGATGCTCACGGATATCAAAATGCCGGGTATGGACGGGGTGACCCTGTTGACCCGGGCAAAAGAGATCCAGCCGGACCTGGCCGTGGTGATGATGACGGCGTATGCGGCCGTGGACACGGCGGTGGAAGCCATGAAACAAGGCGCCCTGGATTACCTGGTCAAGCCGTTTGATCCGGATGCCGTGCTTCAGATGGTGGACCGCATATTCAAGGATGCGGTGGCGGAAAACGCCCGGAAAGACACCGTGGATGCCGTGATACTGGCGTCCGGCGCCACTTTTTTTCAGCCGAATCTGGGCATCAATCCCTATGGATACGGCCGGATTCCCGGCGTGGTCACCAATCTGGAATTTGAACGGATGCTCAGTCATGCCGGCCCGGGCGGTATGGATCTGGTGCATCCTGTGACCGGCCGGCCGGTGACGCGCATTGCCTGGTTTCAATGCGTGGGCTCCAGAGACATCCAGACCGGCACCCCGTTTTGTTCTTCGACCTGCTGCATGATTTCCGTCAAACAGAGCCTGCTGGCGAAAACCATGTATCCTCAGGTGACCGAGGCCTGTGTGTTTTATATGGATCTGCGCACATGGGGCAAGGCATCGGATGATTATGCCCGGCAGGCAAAAAAAGCGGGTGTCCGGTTTGTTCGGGCCCGGGTCCATTCACTGGCCCCGGGCCTTAAAGAAAATGATACCGGCATTCCGGTGGTGTGGCTGGATCCGTCCGGTGACCGCAGGGAATCGTTGTTCGACCTGGTGGTCCTGGCCCCGGGACAGCACCCGGATGCGTTCCTGAGCGGTTTTGCCAAAGATCAGGAGCTGACCACGGATGACTGGGGGTTTGTCCGGCCGGAGCCGTTTTTGTCCGGACACACCAACCGGCCCGGGATATTTGTCTGCGGCGGCGCCACCGGCCCCAGAGACATTCACGATTCCGTGACCGGGGCATCGGCTGCGGCCCTGTCCGCCATGCAGGTGATGGCATCGGCCGGCCGACAGACAGTTCAGAATCCGGAAAAAACAGAATCAACCGGTCTTCGATCGGACGGGGTCTCTCTTTTTCCCGGGGCCCTGGTGATCGGCGGAGGAATTGCCGGCATGGCTGCGGCCCTGGCGATTGCAGACCAGGGGTTTGACGTGGACCTGGTGGAAAAAACCGATCATCTCGGGGGAAACCTGGTCTGGCTGCAAACAGCCATCGAGGGCGCCGGATCCTTTCTGGAAGAGCAGACGGCCGCGGTGCAGGGCCATGACCGCATCCGGATTCACACCCGCACCTGTGTGGCCGATACCATGGGCCGTCCCGGACAGTGGAACACCCGGTTGACCCCGGTCAAGGACACAGCGGAGAACACGGATGCAGACAGGCCGGAACAACTCGCGGAAAACGGTTCACCACCTGATAAATCCTCTGGTGGCAAGTCTCCGGATGTCCAGGTCCGCCACGGGGTGGTGGTGCTGGCCGTGGGCGGGGCTGAAGCGTCACCGGACCGGCCTTTGCCGGATAACGGCCCCGGCATCTATACCCAGCAGCAGTTTCAGCAGGCCCTGGATCAGGATGCCATTGATACGGGGTCGCCGCTCCATGTGGCCATGTTCCAGTGTCAGGGCAGCCGGGAACCCGGCCGGGATTACTGTTCCCGGATCTGCTGTCCCCGGTCCCTGGACCAGGCCCTGCGGTTGAAAGCCGGTCATCCGGACTCCCGGGTGGTGATATTTTACCGGGACATGATGACACCGGGGTTGAGCGAATCCGCCTACACCGAGGCCAGAAAAGCGGGTGTGGTGTTTGTTCCTTATGAACCCGGCAATACGCCGGAACTGGCAGCTGATAATACCGGGTGCCGGGTGAACTGGACAGACCCGATTCTGGGACGGGCCATGGAAATGGCTGCGGATTATGCGGTCCTGGCTACAGGCATCCAGCCCGGCCTGTCCCGGGATCTGGCCCGCCTGTTCGGGGCTGATCTGGACCGGTCCGGATTCTTTGATCAGGCTGATATCAAATGGCGGCCCGTGGAAGCCATGGATCCGCGGGTGCTGGCCTGCGGCATCTGTCTGGAGCCGGGAAATCTGGCCCTGACACTGGCGTCTGCCCGGGCTGCCGCAGCCAAAGCCGTTTCCCTGCTGTCCCGGGAAACATTTTTCCCGGGAAAAGACACGGCCCGGGTAAGGAGCGCTTTCTGCAGCCTGTGTCAGATCTGTATCGATGCGTGTCCGTTCAACGCCCGGTTCATCGATCCGGAAACCCGCACGCTGAAGGTGGATCCCCTGGCATGCCAGGGATGCGGCATCTGTGCGGCTGCCTGCCCCTCCGGTGCTGCAGTGGTGACGGACCGGTCTCTGGCACCCATGATAAAAACCATTCATGCCGTGTTAAACCAGCCTTTATAAGGGAGGGAGTATGCACCTGACAGACATACGTGAAAAACTGGCGGCCCGGCCGGACCTGACCCGGCAACTGGCACAGGTCAAGGAACAGGTGGCCACCTGCATCCAGTGCGGGACCTGTTCGGGTTCCTGTCCCAATGCCGGATTCATGGACATGACCCCCCGGCGGATGTGGCGGGCTGTGCTGACGGACCGGGTGGACATGGTGTTTTCGAGCCAGACGTTCATGCTGTGCGCCAGCTGTTATGTGTGTACCCTGCGCTGTCCCCGGGGACTGCCGTTGACCGGTGCCATGGCCGAACTCAAGCAGGTGGCGTTTGGTCTGAACCTGGACCGGTTCAAACGGTCCACCCTCTTTTACAAGGCGTTTATGGACAATATCCGCCAATATGGCCGGGTCCGGGAAACCGAAATGATGGCCCGGTATTTTCTGGCGGTCAAAGACCCCCGGGTTCCCATGTCTTACACCGGTATGGGCATCAAACTCATGGCAAAACACAAACTGCACCCGCACCTTCCCACCTGGGGACCGGGCAGACTGGCACCCCTGTTTGACCGGGCAAAGCAACAGGAGCGATGATATGGATTATCTTTATTATCCGGGCTGTTCTCTGGAAGGCACAGCCAAAGAGTATGACATTTCCTGCCGGGCATTGTTTGAGGCCCTGGAAGACCGTCTGACGGAAATACCCGACTGGACCTGCTGCGGCGCCACCGCAGCCCAGTGCGTGGACCCGTTTCTTTCCGTGGTCCTGCCGGCCCGGAACCTGGCCCTGGCGGAAAAAACCGATACCGGACTGGATGTGCTGGTGCCCTGCAGTGCGTGTTACCTGAATTTGAAAAAAGCCCGGCAGGATCTGTGGGAAAACAACGCCCTGCGCGCTCAGGTAAACCAGGTGCTGGAGGAGGACGGGCTGGCGGTCAATGCATCCGTGCGGGTCCGTCATCTGCTGGATGTACTGACCCGGGACGGGGCTGTGGACCGGGTGGCGCAGCTTTCTGAAAACCGCATGAAAGGCCTGGTGATCGCTCCTTATTATGGGTGCCAGTGCCTGCGGCCCTATGTGGAATTCGATGATCCGGAGCAACCCCGGTCCATGGATGCCCTGATTCGGGCCACCGGTGCCGATGTGCTGGCATGGGACATGGGAGCGGTGTGCTGCGGGGCCTCCACCGCCACCACCAAACCACAGGTGGGAAAGGAACTGGTGGGCCGGATTCTGGATCAGGCAAAGACGGCCCATGCTGTGGTGACCGTGTGTCCCATGTGTCAGATGAACCTGGAGCGGTTCCAGTCCCGGTCGGTGCCGGTCGTGTATCTGCCGCAGTTTCTGGGGCTGTCTTTGGGCATGCCTGCCGAATCTCTGGGCTGTGGTATGAACCTGTCCGATATCCGGCCGGTGCTGTCCCGGGTGGCGCCATGACCCGTTTGTTGGATTATTTCCGTAACAGCCTGGTGTTCCGGCTTATTTTCGTTGTGAGCCTGACAGTTGTGTTTTCCATCTCGTTGTGGGCCTTTGTCAACGTCAGAAACTTCAAGGCCAGAAACATGGAAACCCATATCGCATCCACGGACCGTCTGAGCAATTCCATCAAACTGGGCACCCATTATGCCATGATGCTCAACTCCCGGGACGACATCAATCAGATCATCAACAATATCGCCCGTCAGCCGGAAATCGAAAACATCCGCATCTACAACAAGGAAGGCCAGATCAAATTTACCAATCAGCCGCAGGAAGTGGAGCAATATGTGGATATCAAGGCCGTGGCCTGTGATATCTGCCATAAAATGGATCCGGCACCCTCGGAAATTTCCCTGGAAGAACGGACAAGGATTTTTCAGTCACCGGACGGCCACCGGCTTTTAGGCATTGTGCAGCCCATCCGCAATGACCCGGGATGTGCCACCAGCGACTGCCATTTCCATTCCGAAGATCAGACTATTTTAGGCGCCCTGGATGTGGTGGTGTCTTTGAAAGAGACTGATGCCCAGGTGGTGAAAATGGAACAAGGGGTGTTCAGCCTGGCGTTTTTCACGATTCTGATCACGTCGGTCATCATTTTTCTGACCACATTGTTTTTTGTGAAAAAACCCATTATCAAGCTGGTGGAAGGCACCCGCCGCATTGCCAACGGCGATTACGAGGCAGACATCGATATCGGCCAGGCCCATGAAATTCGGCCCCTGGGAAAAGCGATCCAGCAGATGGGCGAAAAGATCGGTGCTCATCAGACGGCCTTGAAAAAGCAGAAAGATGAATACCAGGCTTTGTTTGATAACGCCCCGTGCATGATCGCGGTGCAGGACAAAAATTTCCGGCTGATCCAGTACAACCGGGCGTTCAAGGAACGGTTCAATCCACGGCTTGGAGATTACTGCTACTCGGTATACAAAGGACTGGACCATCAATGCCCGGACTGTGCAATGGAAAAAACCTTTATCGACGGTCAATCCCATTCCGGGGAGACCGAAGGTATCGGCCGCAATGGTCAGAAAAAACACTGGATATTTATCACCGCGCCCATGCGGGATGAAAAGGGTGATATTGTGGCCGGCATGGAAATGAGCATCGACATCACCCAGCGCAGACACCTGGAACAGGACCTGAAAAAGTCGGAAGAAAAATACCATGCCATTTTTAATAACATTTTCAACCCCGTGTTTGTGGTGGATCAGGATTCACTGGAGATCCTGGACTGCAATATCAAAGCCATGGAACTGTATCATACCGGCGGGAAAACCCTGACGGGAAAATTGTTCAGTGATTTTTTCCCCCGAGAGGATCAGGCGGACCTGATCCGGCAGGTGAAATCCAAAAAAGAGATTTCCAAGGTCAAGCATATCAAGGCGGACGGCAGAAAAATCGATGTGGACATGTGGGTGGCCCCGGCGGAATACTCGGGTCAGAACGTGTTTTTGATCACCATCAATGATATCACCCAGCGGCTGGAAACCGAGCAGCACCTGCTCCATGCCAGCAAAATGGCCACTTTGGGCGAGATGTCCACCGGCATCGCCCATGAACTGAATCAGCCGTTGTCCGTCATCAAGTCTTCCGCCAGTTTCTGCCTGAAAAAGATCCATGGTCAGGAACCCATTTCAGAAGAGATTTTCCATAAATTGATCGGAAAAATCGACATCAATGTGGACCGGGCAGACAAAATCATTCAGCACATGCGCCAGTTCGCCAGAAAATCAGATGTCCGGCTGGTGAGGACCCGGATCAATGACGTGATCCAGCAGACCTTTGATATGCTCAATCAACAGTTGAAAATTCGGGGCATCCAGGTATTATGGGAGAAAAACGACACGTTGCCCGACATTCTGGCTGATCCGGATCGCCTGGAACAGGTGTTCATCAACCTGGTGATGAATGCCAAGGACGCCATCGAAGCCAAATGGGACGTCCGGGGAACGGGGGATGACGGCAACGACCGGATCGTCATCCACACCTTTGTGGCGGATGACAAGGTGGTTGTCCAGGTGAGCGACACCGGCATCGGGATTAGAAAAGAGGCCAGAGACCGCCTGTTCGAACCGTTTTTCACCACCAAGGAAGTGGGCAAGGGCACCGGCCTGGGCCTGTCCATCTCCTATGGTATCGTCAAGGACTGCCAGGGAGATATCCAGGTGAGCACAAGTCAGGACGGCGGTGCAAAATTTACCCTGGTCTTTCCGGTTTCCGAAGAAACGGACGAGGACATTGAATATGCCTGAAAGGAGGCGTTCATGGACAGGACATCATTCACCATTCTGATCGTGGACGATGAAGAAGATATCAGAGAGGTGCTTGAAATCGCGCTCATGGACATGGGTCATCAGGTGCTGCTGGCCCCGGACGGAAAAAAAGCCCTGGAACTGTTTGATGCGCATCACCCATCCATTGTGATCACGGATATCAAAATGCCGGTCATGGGCGGCATCGACCTGCTCAAACAGGTGAAGCGAAGGTCTCCGGACACCCCGGTCATCATGATCACGGGACACGGAGACATGGACCTCACCATTGCCAGCCTGAAATTCGGGGCCGCGGATTTCATCACCAAACCCGTGAACGTGGACATTCTGGAACTGGCTGTGAACAAGGCAGCCGATCACCTCATCGCCCAGCAGAAACTGGTGGAATACACCCAGAAACTGGAACTGCTGGTGCTGGAAAAATCCAAACTCTCCGATCACCTGTCCTCTTTGGGCCTGATGCTGGGCACGGTCTCCCATAACATCAAGGGCATGCTCACCAACCTGGACGGCGGGCTGTATGTGGCCCGGTCCGGTCTGAAAAAAAAGGATTTCGACGATATCTCCGAAGGGCTGGATCTGCTGTCCCAGGCCGTGGAAAAGATCAAGCAGATGATCATGGACATCCTGTTGTATTCCAAGGAACGGTCCATGAATATCCAGCCCGTGCCCCTGGATCAGTTTGTCGCAGATATTCGGGAAACCATGAAAATGAAACTGGCCAGCCACCCCATCGATTTCCAGGTGGCAACAGACAACGCCCCGGCCACCCTGAATCTGGACCCCGCCTCAATGATGTCGGCGCTGGTGAATATTCTGGACAATGCCGTGGACGCCTGTGTGGAAGACAAAGATCAGGTCGATCACGTCATTTGTCTGACCATCGAAGAAAAAGACGATCAGCTGGTGATCAGTATCCAGGATGACGGCTGCGGTATGGACGTGGAAACCAAGACCAAAATTTTTGATCTTTTCTTTTCTTCAAAGCAGGTCAAGGGCACGGGATTCGGCCTGTTCATCGCAAGAAACATTATCGCCCAGCATCAGGGCACCATCAACGTGGAATCGATCAAACGCCGGGGTACGACCTTCACGATTTTTCTGCCCCTGGATCCATTGTCGGACCAAGATGTGTGACCGGCGCTCATTGGGTCGGGCAAGAGAAAATAAAGCCTGGTTGCTTTATATACCTTGTTATTTCGGAATAAATATCCTATATTGCAAGGTATGATTTCTCGATGGATGACAAATGAGATAAAAAGGAAAATTGGGCAGGCGCCTGCGGTAGCACTGCTTGGTGCCCGTCAGGTGGGAAAAACCACCCTTGCCAAAATCATCGCAAAAGGGATGGATTCCATCTACCTCGATCTGGAAGCACCGGAAGATCTGTTCAAGCTGAGTGATCCAGCTAATTTTTTAAATGCCCATAATGATAAACTGGTGATTCTGGATGAGATACAGCGTGCTCCTGATCTGTTCCCCGTGTTACGGGGTCTTATTGATAAAAACAGGGAGCAGGGACGCAGATCCGGGCAATTCCTTTTTCTGGGTTCCGCATCCATGGATTTGATGCGTCAATCGTCTGAAAGCCTTGCGGGTCGGATAAGTTACCTGTACATGAGCGGGCTGAACATCATTGAAACCGGCAATGAAAGCGACACAATACAGACACTCTGGGTGAGAGGCGGTTTTCCTGAGAGCTATCTGGCGGCAGATGACACCATCGCCATGGACTGGCTGGAGGATCTGATTCGCACCTATCTTGAAAGGGACCTTCCACAGCTGGGGTTTCGTGTGCCGGCTACCCGTATGCGTCGCCTGTGGACCATGCTGGCGCATTTGCAGGGGGAACCGGTGAATTATTCAAAGCTGGGGGCCAATCTTGAAATCGATGGCAAAACCGTGAACCATTATATCGATATACTTTCGGATCTGTTATTGGTGAGACGTCTGGAACCATGGCATGCCAATGTCAAAAAACGGCTGATCAAAACGCCGCGGTTCTATGTTCGGGACAGCGGCATTTTACACCGGCTGCTTGGCATCAACCAGTATGATGCCCTGCTCTCCAATCCGATCCTTGGCAAAAGCTGGGAAGGCTTTGTGATGGAAAATATCCATTCGGTATTGCCCCTTCGTGCTGAGACCTATTTTTACCGCACCGTTGCCGGAGCGGAAATTGACATGGTCATCCGGATGCCGTCTTCTGAAATCTGGGCCGTAGAAATAAAATATGGCAGCGCTCCCAAACTGGGGAAACATTACAGTAAAATCTGCGATGATGTGGGTGCCACCCGGAAATACGTTATCTACGGCGGCAATGACGAATTCCTCGTCAGCAGAGATATCACCGTCATCTCTTTATCGAGGTTCATGAAAAAGCTTGGATCGTCTTGAAAACGGCTCACATAGGAGTGCCGGACAAAAAACGCCTCTTCATTGTAACCCGTATTGGTAAATCAGCAAGTAATGCTCTCAGGGCTGTCTTCGGTGTCACTCGCCAGTCACCGGGGGAGGGAATGCGCCGCCATTGCTCCAGTTCCCAGTACCGGTTCGCATAGTCATAGGGTGAATTGAGAATGGGCTCGTCAAAAGATGTTGTGGTTCAATCCGCGACTTTTTTGTACCAATCCAACGCAAAAACTGGTAAAGTTGATTTTTATTGAATGATGCGGCAAGTGATGGATGAGTTTTACAAAAGATATTCTCAGTCAGAATATCATGGAAAAGAAAGTTGTCTGATATGGGCATTAAAAGAGATCCTGCATGAGAGTAACTCCCACCTGTGAAGAACTGAAAAGGCAGCTTCAGGATATCACGGAAAATATGTTTTAAATGGATATTATTGAAAAGATCGACAGACACGGCCTGCTCATGGACGGGGCCATGGGATCGGTTCTGATCCGCCATGGACTGGCGGGCAATGAAGCAGCGGAATCCTGGAATGTCAAACATCCGGAAATTATCCGGCAGGTTCATGCAGACTATTTTGATGCCGGAGCCGATGTGGTCACCGCAAATACTTACGGGGCATCGCAGCACAAGCTGAAAAAAATGGGGGTGGACAAGGATTTTGAACGCATCAACCGGGAAGGGGTGGGCCTGGCAAAGTCGGTGTGCGGGCCGGGACAGTATGTGGCCGCGGACATGGGGGCCATCGGAGAGATGCTGGCACCGGCCGGGCCGGTTTCCTTTGAAGAGATGAAAGACGATTTTGCCTGCCAGGCCCGGATACTGGATGAAGAAGGCGTGGATCTGTTTCTGGTGGAAACCGTGTTTGATCTCAATGCCGGTCTGTGCACGGTTCAGGCCATTCAGTCCGTTTCAGACAAACCCGTGTTCTGTACTTTGACGTTCAAGGAAACCCCGAAAGGCTTTTTCACCATTTTCGGGGATTCACCGGAACACAGCATGAAAATCCTGGCGGATCAGGGGGTGACAGCGGTGGGTGCCAACTGTTCGTTGGGCAGTACGGACATGGTCCGGCTGGCGGCACAGATCCGGAAATGTATCGATATCCCGGTGATTATCCAGCCCAATGCCGGGATGCCGCAGGCCACGGCCGACAATCAGGTGTTTTATCCGGAGTCCGATGACCTGTTTGTGGCCAACATGACAAAAATCCGGGAACTGGGGGTTGAAATCATCGGCGGGTGCTGCGGCACCACCCCGGTAACAATCAGACACATGCGTTCTGCCATTCATTCACCGCACAGAAGCTGAGGATTCCTATGACCTATTCACCGAAATTAAGTTCCGGTTTCACATTTGCCAAAAACCGGAGTGCGTTTGTTTCCCCCCAGTCGGGCATGTGTTCGTTCTGCACTCAAGATTGCAGCGGCACCTGCGAGATCGCCCAGGCCGCGGTCTTAGGCGCCCAGACCGTGTACCCGACCACCACCGGGAACAATCAGATCGCCTCGGAAAAAGATTACCCGGTTGATTTTTCCCATTTCAATATCAACGGTCGGGTGTTCGGGGCCCGGGGTGTTTCTGAAACCCCGGATCAGGCCACCATATTCAATGTAAACCTGGAGCGCAGTTACGGGGTTTTCAACACCGTGAACATGACCATGCCCGTAATATTGCCGGCGTTGATCAAGCTGAACTGGCAGGATTATTTTGCCGGTGCCGCCATGGCCGGGGTGACCTGCGTGATCGGGGAGCATGCCCGAAACAACGAGCCGGATCTAACAATCGATCAGGGTCAAGTCACCGATTTTCCGCTGCTGGAAAAGACCCTGAACTGCTTTCGCAGATTTGACAGGGGGTTCGGGCAGATTGTCCTGCAATGCAATGTGGATGATGACCTGATGGGCGTGCCGAAAATCGCCATAAAAAAATACGGGGTCAAAGCCATAGAGATCAAATTCGGGCAAGGGGCCAAGGGCACCCAACCGGCCATTCGGGTGAAGGATCTTGAGACCGCGCTGGTCAAACAGCAGCAGGGAAATCTGGTGCATCCGGATCCCGTTGATCCATTGGTTCAACAAGCATATGAAGATGGGGTATGTCCCAATTTCTATACCTATGGCCGGCTGCCGTTGTGGACGGAAGAATCCCTGATGGACCATATCGACATGTTAAGGGATTTGGGGGCGCAAAATATCTATTTCAAGATGGCGGGATATGACCGGGCCGAGATTGAACAGGTCATTCGAATCGCGTGTCAGGCAAACGTGGATATGATCACCTTTGACGGGGCCGGGGGCGGTTCCGGTTACAGTCCGTCAAAAATGATGAACGAATGGTCGCTGCCCACCATCTGCCTGGAAGATGTGGTGGTGCGCATCTGTAACCGACTGAAGTCGGAAGACTGCCGTCTGCCGGCCATGGTGATGACCGGCGGGTTTGCCAGCGAGGATCAGGTCTTCAAAGGCCTGGCATACGGAGAAGGCCATGTGCTGGGGATCGGGCTGTGCCGGGCGTCCATGGCCGCAGCCATGACCGCTGAAACCATCGGGAATCAGATAAAAAACGGGCAGGTGCCGGAGCGATTCAAACCCTATGGGTCCACCATCGAGGAAATCTTCTGTGATCTGCCGGACCTGCGGGCCCTTTACGGGACAAAGGCGAATGGGTTTCCCACAGGGGCCATCGGGGTGTTCTCCTATCTCAACAAGATCGCGTTCGGATTGAGGCATTTTGCCGCGTTGAACCGGAAATTCACCATGGATCTTCTGGACAAAAGCGATCTGATTCCGCTCACATCCGAAGCAAAGGCGCTGATGGCAAACAAGTGGTTTGTCCCCTGACCGTCCAGCGGCGGCGGATCCTAACCTTTTTGTCTTTTTTTCTCTTTTTTCTCATTTCGTTTTTCTTTCAAGGTTTTTTCCGCCTTTTTTTTAACGGTTTTTTGAGTGTCCCGTGCTTTGCCCATGATGTGCCCCCCTTTATGGCGTGTTGCAGTGTTGAATATAAATGGATTGTATCTTTGTTGCATCAAGAGTGCAAGCGATGATTGCACCATCTTTGTGCCACGGCATCAATGATTTGGCCGTCATATGGGTTGAGAAATTTCGCGGCTTCTGGTACATCACTGGGTCATGAAACATGCCGTGCTCATCAACAACGCACACATCGAAAACTTCAGTGTCAGGCATCTGGGGGCGTATCTGACATCCCGGGGATTCCGGGTGTCCATCATTCATTATGAAAGCCGCAAGGAGTCGGTGTTTGAGCCGATGCCGGCACAGGCCCTGAAGATTCTGGCCAGATACTGCAAAGACTGCGATATAGTGGGTATTACGGTTCTGACCACCCATCTGGTGCCCCGGTGCCGTCAGATCACAAGGTATCTGAAAGACCGGATCACGGCCCCGGTGATCTGGGGCGGCCCGCCCGTGATTGCCGATCCAATGCAGTTTTTGAATTATGCCGACCTGGTGTGTGCCGGAGAAGGGGAAACCGTGATGGAACAGCTGCTGGAAGGGGTGCCGGTCGATCAGATCCCTGGTCTGGGATTTGCGGCGTCTGACGGCGGTGCCGTGGTCAATGACCTGCCGCCCATGCTGGATGTCAATGATCTGCCCATCCCCCGGGTGGACCTGGAAAACGGGTATGTGCTGACCGAATCCGGCCTGGTGCCCATGAAAGGCAAGGTGCCGTCCACTTTGTCTACCTACAGCGTGCTTCTGGTCCGGGGATGTCCCTACAGATGTGCCTACTGCCTGAACAGCCGGCTGAGGCAGGTGTTTGAACGCAAAGGTCCGTATGTGCGCAAAATCGATGTGGACCGGGTCATCGAGGAACTGGTGTGGGCAAAAGATAATATTCCTCAATTGAGGCGGATCATTATCGATGATGATGATTTTTTCCTCAATTCCGAAGGCCGGATGACCCGGTTTCTGGACCGGTACATGAAAGAGATTCGCCTGCCCGTGTTTTATATCCAGGTCAATACCCGGCAGATCACCGAAGCCAAGCTGGATATTCTGGTGAACAGCGGCCTGGACCTGCGGTATCTGAAAATCGGGCTTCAGTCCGGCAGCCAACGGATCAGCAAAGAGATCTTCCATCGCCCCCTGAACCGGGAAACCTACCTGAAAAAGCTGGAAATGGTGATGCAAAGAGGCATCCGGGTGATGATCGACGTGATTTCGGACAACCCCTATGATACTGTGGCGGATAAACATGCGGTGCTGCGGTTCTATCTGGAAATTTTGAAGCGGATTCCAGACCCGCCCATCGAGCGGCCCGTGAAAATCTACGACCATAAGCTGATGTATTATCCAGGCACCCCTCTGTATGAACGGGTGCTGAAGGACGGGCATATCAGGGACGATTACGTGGATCAGGTCCTGCTGAAGCGCAGTACCCTGCGCCTGCACCAAGAAGACCGGGACCATGATGCCCTGATGGTGTCGTGGTTCAATACTGCGGCCAATCGAAAACTGTTTCACCGCACGGCTCACATGCTGCTCCGGATACTGGCGGTGCCGCCGGTGTTCAGGGCTGCGGTCCGGTACCGCCTGGCCAAAGTCCTGAACCGGGTGTCCCAGATTCCGGCAGTGGCGGGTGTGCTGGAAAAAAACAGAGCATAGGGTCGCATGGATCTGTATAGATCACAGGCCAAGATAGATAACGGATCAAAGTTTGAGGAGAACATGCCATGACAGACAGCAATTCTCACGATTACAAAGCCCTGGATCACCCCGGAATTCTGGCGTATATTTTTCATCCCAGAGCGTCGATGCGGCCGGCAGGCCCCAATGACATTCTGATTCCGGTGGTGGACGATGTTCACATCGGGGCATGCTTTCATGTGGCCGGCAAAAAGGCCCCCATTATTTTATTTTTCCACGGCAACGGGGAGATCGTGTCTGATTATGATGATCTGGGACCCTTGTACACCCGCATGGGCATCAATTTTTTTGTGGTGGATTACCGGGGATACGGCTGGTCCACCGGGTCTCCCACAGTATCTGACATGATGGCGGACGGGCATCGGATCCTGGATTTTGTGACGCAGTGGTGCCGGGATCAGGGATTTTCCGGCCGTCTGACGGTCATGGGCCGGTCTTTGGGCAGTGCATCCGCCATCGAGCTGGCAGTGACCCGGTCGTCCGGGGTGGAGAACCTGATCGTGGAAAGCGGTTTTGCCAGTACCGAGAGCCTGCTCCGGGTGCTGGGGATCGATCCGGCGGCCCGGGGCATCCACATGGCACCGGAACTGGACAACCGGGAAAAGATCCGTCAGTGGACCGGGCCGGCGTTGATCATCCATGGGGAACAGGATCAGTTGATTCCTTTTTCCCATGGCCAGGCCCTGTTTTCCGCCTGCCCGTCATCTGAAAAAAAACTGATACCAATTGCCGGTGCCGGTCACAACGATATTTTTCTGCGCGGTCTGGAACCGTATCTGTCCGCTGTGAAGGCCCTGATCCTGCCGGAAGCCTGAAATGGGGGCCGGGACCAAAAAATAGATTCAAATTCAGGGATATGGTTGACATTTTGGCCTGCAGATGGTTATACAGTACAGGATTATTCCGGCGCAACCGGACCGGTATCGGAAAACAACACAAAAAACCATAGAGGATACGGCATGATTCAATCGATTCTGATGATGGGGGGACTGGGGGTGGTTATCAGTACGGCCCTGGTGATCGCGTCCAAGGCGTTTTATGTTTACGAAGATCCCAAGGTTCTGGCGATCGATGATGTGCTGCCCGGTGCCAACTGCGGCGGCTGCGGCCTGCCCGGGTGCACCGCCAATGCCCAGGCCATTGTGGCCGGAAGAGCCAGCGTCAATTCCTGTGTGGCGGCCGGTGATGATGTGGCCCAGGCCATTGCCGCCATCATGGGGGTATCAGTGACCGACAAGGAACCGGAGTTTGCGGCCCCGGGGTGTTATTACGGCAATGCCAAAGCCGATCTCAACTATGAGTATCAGGGAATCAGTGACTGCCGGGCCGCTGCCATGCTTTTGGGCGGCATGAAGGTCTGTCATATCGGGTGCCTGGGACTGGGGACCTGTGTGACGGCCTGCATGTTCAATGCCCTTTCTATGGGGCCGGACGGACTGCCCGTGGTGAATGAGGAAAACTGTACCGGGTGCGGGGCCTGTGAAAAGATCTGCCCCAAAAACATCATCCGGCTGACATCCGTGACAAGGCGGATCATTCGGGAATACACGGTCCAGGACTGCACCACACCCTGCCAGAGAGCCTGCCCGTCCGGGCTTGATATCCGAAAATATGTGGGATTGATCCAGGAAGGGGATTATGCCGGTTCGCTGGCGGTGATCAAGGAAAGAATGCCGTTTCCCACGGTCATCTCCCGGATCTGCCCGCAGCTGTGCGAGTTTGACTGCCGTCGGCTGCTTCAGGATGAAACCGTTGCCATCAACGATCTGAAACGGTTTGTCTGTGATTATGAAAGAAAACAGCCTGAGCGGATTCAGCCGTATAAAGCCCCGGCCACGGACAAGACCGTGGCGGTGATCGGCGGCGGCGTGGAAGGTCTGTCGGCCGCGTATTTCACGGCCCGTCTGGGCCATGCGCCCACGGTGTTCGAAAAAACCGAAGTATTGGGAGGTATTCTGCGGACCGCCATCGCCAGAGACCGCCTGACCATGGATCTGCTGGACTGGGATATCCAGGGGATTGAGGATCTGGGGGTCACCTTTAAAACCGGCGTGTCCGTGGGAACCGACATCACCATACCCCAGCTGCTGATGGGGGAAGGGTTTGATGCCGTGTTCATTGCCACGGGCGGATGGGATTCCCGCATGGCCAGAAACGAAGGGGACAACCCCACACCGCTGTTTCCTGGGGCCTGTCTGCTCATTGATCTGGTGCGCAGCGGCCGGGACGATAAAATCCAAGTGGATTGCGGTAAACATGCCGTGATCGCCGGGGGAGGAAAATATCTGGCAAAAGCTGTCGAAACCCTGCTGGCAAAAGGGGTTGAAACCGTGACCGTGGTCTCCAGAAATCCGGAAGACGACCCGGATGTGGATCTGTCAAGCCTGGACAAAGAGACTGCGCAGGCGGTGACCGTGATTTGCCATGCCGGTATCACCAAGGTGACCGGTCAGGAAGAGGCCCTGACCGGAGTTGAAGCAGTGGATCTGATGACCGGAGAAAAACAGGAGATTGCGGCAGATACCTTGATCATCGGGGCCGGGCGGTTTCCGGAACTGGTGTTTTTGCCGGTCAAAGAAACCGATGAAACCGGTGAAATGATTGCCGGAGGCGCCTTGAAATGGGAAGGGCGTGAACTGCCCAAGAAACCGGATGTCCCGCTTCAGATCGGCCTGCTGTCAAAACAGGATGTGATCTCCGAATATCCGTCCGCAGTGGCTGCCATCAATGGTGGCCGGAAAGCGGCGGCAGCGGTGCACCATTACATGTATGGCCTGGAATTTCAGGATCCTGACCTGTTGATCACAAAACACAGCCGGATTCAGAATGTCAATGAGATCAAACAGGTGGAAACCACGCCGAAAACCGTCTGGGATGATCTGGCGCAGCCTATTGCTGCGGCCACCGGGTTTTCCGAAAAAAATGCCCGCAAGGAAGCGGACCGGTGCCTGCAGTGCGGGTTGATCTGCTATGAAAAACAAACAAGCTGACAAATGATTATCCCGGCGGGGGTCAGATAGAAACGCCGGGAAAGAAAACAAAAAGGGGCCGGCATCTGAAGCATGAGATGCCGGCCCCTTTTTTATTGAGGCCTGATATATGTTTTTTTCAAATATCAGCTGAACGCTTTTTCCAGATCCGGTACAATCTGTTTTTTCCGGCTCATGATGCCGGGCAGCCAGGCTTTGCCGTCTTTGGGCGCCACGCCGAACGCTTTTTCCACCACAGATTCATCCTCAGATGCCACCAGCAGCTCGGTGCCTTCCTTCATGATGTCGGTGAGCATCAACAGAACCGAATGATGACCTTTTTCCGCTTTCAGGTCCCGGATATCCTTTTCCAGGTCCGCTTTGATGCCGTCCACGATGGACAGGTCCACCAGCTCCAGCTGGCCCACGCCCACGCCCTTGCCGCTCATGTTGAAGTCTTTGTAATCCCTGAACACCAGTTCCCGGATCGGGGTGCCTTCCACAGCGGATTTGACCTTGAACATCTCGATGCCCAGAGCTTCCAGATTGGATTCGCCGCAGATTTCAGAAAGTTCCGCACAAACGGCTTTGTCTTCATCCGTACAGGTGGCGGATTTGAAGATCACGGTGTCGGACAGAATGGCGCACAGCATGATGCCGGCGATATCCTTGGGGATCTCCACGCCCAGGTATTTGTACATGCGGGAGATGACGGTGCAGGTGCAGCCTACCGGCCAGATCCAGCATTCCAGGGGCTGGCCCGTGGTCACATCCCCGAGTTTGTGGTGGTCCACGATCCCCAGAATATTGGCTTCTTTCAAGTCATCAGGGCTCTGGGCCAGATCGGAATGATCCACCAGATACACATCCTTGCCTGCATAGCTGGTCACCACTTTTGGAGCGGCAACGCCGAATTTGTCCAGTACAAACTTGGATTCCGGGTTGAGTTCTCCCTGAACCGCGGGGGCGATATCCTCACCCAGTTTTTTCTTGAGATCTGCCAGTGCAATGGCGGCACAGACAGAATCTGTATCTGGATTTTTGTGGCCAAATACCAAAGTTGTCATAAAACCTCCTAACTGATTAATGTCCTGTTTATACAAAGAGATGATGTGTTTTGTCACGCATCATCATACGGTTTCATGCCTGCATCTGTCCGCTGCCGTGTAAAACCGGATCGCGGAAAAATGGATAGATCCTGTTAAAATCAGAGTATCTTATAGAATTTATCGGCAATATACACAAGGAAAATTTTAAAAATTCAATTCGGGATTTTCTGTGGTCTGTTCAAACAGGCAGACCTGTGATATAAACAGGATTTTAAAAATTCAAGATAAAGGAAATACCGATGGTGATGCAGTTGACCGGCAGCCAGCGCAAGTATCTGCGAGGTCTGGCCCATCATTTGAACCCGGGGGCGTTCGTAGGCGCCAAAGGCGTGACCCAGGCCCTGGTGGATGAGATCGAGACTGCCCTGGACGGGGCGGAACTGATCAAGATCAAGTTTGTGGACCACAAGGACAAGGAGATCAAAGCCGGGCTTCTGGATGAGATTTCCCGGCGAAGCAACGCAGCGGTTGCCGGCATGGTGGGGCATGTGGCCGTGCTGTACCGGCCCCACACCAACCCGGAAAAACAACGGATTCATCTGCCCTGAACAGGTCTGTCCAGGGCCGGTTTTAAACTCAAACAATCTTAAGGAAACCCCCAATCCAATGAAAGTCGGCATTATCGGCCTGCCCCAGACAGGCAAGAAGACCCTGTTTCAGATTCTGACGGGAAATGCGGCCGTGGATCCGGCAAAGGCGAACAAGCCCGTGCCCGGGGCCGCAGATATCCTGGACTCCCGGTTTGATACCCTGGTGAAGCTGTATGAACCCAAAAAACAGGTCCGGGCCCGGCTGGACCTGGTGCTGCTGCCAAAACTGGAAGCCGAAACCATTGCCGCAGGAGAGATCTTCCGGGATATCGCGGACATGGATGCCGTCTGTCATGTGATCCGGGCGTTTGAAGATGATGCGGTGTATCACTCTGCCGGATCAGTGAACGCGTGGCGGGATTTTGAAACCGTGAATGCCGAGCTGCTCATGCATGATCAGATTTTTGCGGAAAAACGGATTCAGCGGCTGACCGATGAGGTGAAAAAAATCAAGGACGAGACCCGTCACAAGGAACTGGCCCTGATGCAGCGCATACAGGAACACCTGGAGCAGGAAACCCCGCTGCGGCTGATGGCCCTCACCTTGGATGAGGAAAAAATGATCCGCAGTTACCCGTTCATCACCCGGAAAAAAATGGTGATTGCCGTGAACGTGGCCGAGGACGATCTGGGAAACCAGGATCTTCTGGCCCGATTCGAGCCGGCCTGTCAGGCCCAGGCCATCGCGGCCATGCTGGTGTCGGCCAAAGTGGAAGCGGAAATCGCGTTGCTGGACACGCCAGCGGAAAAACAGGAGTTTCTGGATGCCCTGGGGATCGAAGAAACCGCCCTTGAAATGCTCACCCGCCTGTGTCTGAGATCGTTGAACCTGATCTCCTTTTTCACCGTGGGCAAGGACGAGGTGCGCCAGTGGCTGGTGCGCCAGGGAAGTACTGCGCCCCGGGCCGCCGGTGTCATTCATTCGGATCTGGAAAGAGGGTTCATCCGGGCCGAAGTGTTTTCTTATGATGATCTGATTTCTCTGGGCTCTGAAGCGGAGTTAAAAAAAGCCGGGCGGTTTTTTGTGGAAGGAAAAACCTACCCGGTCAAGGACGGCGATATCCTGAACATCCGGTTTTCCGTGTAGCCGGTGCGGAGCGCTTGATCCATCCGGGGCGGGATTTCAGCCGGAACCCCGCCCCGGATGTTTTTTTTATTCCGGTGCGTTGGCGTGGGCTTCGGTGAGCCGCAGTTTCAGGTAGTCCAGGTCTTTTGCATCGTATTCATCCAGATCAAAGCAGTATCCATCCTCCCCTAAAAGCCCTTCGGGAATCAGGTCCCCTTTTTCTTCGGGATCCGTGATCATTTCTCCGTAAAAACAGACCGAGAGCCACCGATTGTCCGGATCGTCATCAATGACATCCACCATGGCATACAGCGCCCGTTTTTTCTGAAGATCATGCTTCGGACGGACCGAATAACTCACCGTGGGACGGGCCACGAATTCCATCCGGGTTCTGTCCAGGGTGTTCAGGTGGGCCAGCAGTTCTCCAAATGCCTGCTTGATCCGGGTATCATTGTCTTTCCATTCTGAAATAAATTGGTCCAGTTCTGTTGTCATCAGTTGTCCCTCATGTGTTTAAGCAGGTGTCCGAGTTCAGGGAAAATCAATTCGTTGCAGGCCAGTTTGCAGGCTTTGAGACTGCCGGGGATGCAGAATACCAGAACATTTTTGATAATGCCGGCCGTGGCCCGGGATCCGATGGCAGCGGCGTCGATCTCTTCAAAAGAGAGCTGAGCAAACACCGGACCGAACGCGGTGAGCGTCTTGTCGAAAAAGGGCTGAACCGCTTCAATGGTTACATCTTTGGGACTGAGGCCGGTGCCCCCGGTCATGATGACGGCATGGGGCGCGATTTTTTCCACCACATGGGTCATCAGATTCTGGATGTCCGTGATATCATCTATGACAACCTGATGAACCATTACTTCATGGCCTTCTTTTTTTGCCTGGTTTTTGATCCAGATGCCGCTTTTGTCATCTGCCAGCGTCCTTGTGGTGGAGATGCTGATCACCGCGATCCGTATCTGCCGGAGCGCTTTATTCCTGTGTTCTTCAGTGCTCATGAATGGATTTCCCTGAATACCAGATCCTGATCATCGTGTTCAGACACATACACCTGGATGGTGTCCTGGTGGTCCGTGTCCACAAAAATGCCTTTGTAATCCGCCTGGATGGGCAGTTCCCGGTGGCCTCTGTCCACGAGGACGGCCAGTTCGATGCAGGCGGGACGGCCGAAATCCATGAGCGCTTCCATGGCGGCCCGGATGGTTCTGCCGGTGTACAGCACGTCATCCACCAGAACGATATTGGTGTCGTCAACGTCAAACGGAATGTCCGACGGCCGGACCACCGGCTGGTGACTGATTTTTGTCCAGTCATCCCGGTACATGTTGATATCCATGCTGCCCACGGGCAACGTGACATTCTCAATTTTCCGGATCCGGT
>JAABTO010000014.1 GCA_011389835.1 Desulfotignum sp.
ATGAACCCGAGGAATTCATGAGCCTGGACATGATGGTGGTGACCGACATTATTCCGGCCCGGTGTGTGCTGGCGGGACTGCATGCCGGTCTGTTCTATGCCTCCTATCCGTATGCCTATGTGACCGCATGTGATATTCCCTTTGCCAGCGAGGCGGTGATCCGGCATCTGGTGGATCGGGTCAGACCCGGGGACCATGTGGTCATTCCCAGAACGGACGACGGACTGGAACCACTGTCTGCCGTGTATTCCAGGGAGTGTCTCCCCCTGATCGAAGAAAGTCTGAAAAACAATATATTCATGATCAAGAAATTTTACAAAAAAAAGCATGTCCGGGAAGTGCCTGTGTCAGTACTGAGAAAACTGGACCCGGACATGGGGTTTATTTTCAATGTGAACACGCCGTCGGATCTTGAAAAAGCCAGACAGATGGCGCTAAAATAGCGGGGTCAGGCCTTGCCTTTTTGATGTTTTGATAAAACGTCAAAAAGGCAAGGCCTGACCCCACCCTAACCTAATGAAAGGAAAGATGGATGATTGAAAAGAACAGCAAAGAGAAGCCCGTGACCCTGGGGGACATGGTGGCGAAGGTCAAGGCCCATCCCCGGTTTTCAGAAGCCGGCATGATTCTGGCGCATAACGGCGTGGTCCGGGAAACCTCCAGGGACGGAAAGCCCGTGACCGGGCTTACGATTGAAGTGGATCATGACCGGCTCGAACAGATTCTGGCAAAGGAGCGGGCCCGGCCGGGTATTCTGGATATTCAGGTGTATATCCAGGAAAACAAACCGCTGAAGGTGGGGGATGATGTGATGTTTCTGGTGCTGGCGGGCAACATCCGGGAAAATGTAATTGCGGCCCTGACCGATACCCTCAACCAGATCAAGGCGGATGCGACCCGGAAAACCCAGTTTTTTCAATAACCGAGCTGTCCATAAGGAAAACAGATATGGCTGAATTTACCCACCTGGACAACCAGGGCCGTGTGCGCATGGTGGATGTGGGATACAAGGACGAGACCCGGAGAACGGCGGTGGCCGAAGGGATGATTGCCATGCAGCCGGAAACCCTGGCCCGGATCATGGATGAAAAGGTGAAAAAGGGCAATGTCCTGGAAACCGCCCGCATTGCGGGGATCATGGCTGCCAAGAAAACTGCGGACCTCATTCCCATGTGTCATCCGTTGAACATCACCCATGCAGGCATCGATTTTTTTTTCCAGCCCGAGGTCCATGCCGTCCGGATTCAGGCCACCGTGTCTCTGGCCGGGCGCACCGGGGTGGAGATGGAGGCGCTGACCGCGGTTTCCGTGGCCGGGCTGACCATTTATGACATGTGTAAATCCTATGACAAGGGCATGGTCATCTCCACCATCCGACTGATTTCAAAATCCGGAGGCAAGAGCGGCACCTGGCAGGCAGCGGATGTCCGGGAAAACAGGAATATACCGGTGTGACACATATGATGATCTCCCTGGAGAACCTGGGATTTCTGGGTGCTGGGTTTGTCCTGGGCATGCTGGTGTGCGCCGTTCTGGTCCGCATCACCGGGGCCATGGCTGCCAACCGGATGAAACAGGTGTCGGATCAAGCGTTGTATCAGCATGCCAACCGGTTCATGGAGATGGCGGACCGGTATTTCAAAGGCTATGTCCGGGAGGCGAAAAAAGATTTTTCCGTCCAGGGGGAGGCGCTTCGCCAGACCATGGATCCGGTGAAACAGGCCCTGGACCAGTATGAAACACGGCTTCAGGCCATGGAAGCATCCAGAGAACGGGCCAATGGCGCGATCTTTGAACAGCTGGCCCAGATGGGACGGGTCCAGCATCAGCTGCATCTGGAAACCGGCAACCTGGTCAAGGCCCTTCGCCTGCCCCATGTCCGGGGCCGCTGGGGGGAGATCACTTTGAGAAAGGTGGCAGAGCTGGCAGGCATGGCCCGGTATTGCGATTTTCAGGAGCAGCCGGTCAAAGGATCGGGAAAAGGGGCGTTGCGGCCGGACATGGTGGTGACCTTGCCGTCGGGCCGCCACATTGTGGTGGATGCCAAAGTGCCGCTCATGGCATATCTGGATGCCCTGGAAACAGACAATGACGCGGAAAAAAAGGCCCGCATGGCCGATCATGCCCGCCAGGTGGCAGCCCATATCAGTCAGCTGGCTTCCAGGGAGTATGCGGCCGCGTTTTCACCGTCCCCGGAATTTGTGGTTTTGTTCATTCCCGGAGAGAATTTTTTTTCCGCCGCCTTGAGCCAGCAGCCGGATCTTATCGAGCAGGGCGTGGAAAAAGGGGTGATCCTGGCCACGCCCACCACGTTGATCGCCCTGTTGAAAGCGGTGGCCTATGCCTGGCAGCAGAAAGAAGGCATTGAAAACGCGGAAAAGATCCGCGTAACCGGGATGACCCTGTATAAACGCCTGTGTGCCATGGCAGAGAGCATGAACCGCCTGGGAAAAGATATAGATACCTGTGCAGCAAGCTTCAACCGAACGGTGAGGGTCATGGAAAAACAGGTCATGCCCCCGGCCCGGGAACTGGGGCGTTTCGGGCCGGCATCACAGAAATTGCCGGAACTCACACCCATTGATCCGCCGGAGACCGCGGTGGGAAATTTGACCAAAGAAAGGCCCATATGTGAAAAAGAATAAACAAACCCCTGTCGTGCCCGTTCAAATGCTGTTCCGGCAGCTTGGGAAAATTTTTTTGGCCGCGTGCCTGATGAGTATAGCCGGATGCGGCATCCTGACCGATAAAGACCAGATCAAGGTCCAGGAACCGGCCCTGGAAAAACTGACAAGCGACCGGTATCCGGATTTTTCCGACAGCATGCATTTTTCCGGGTTTCTGACGGCTTTGGACCAGAGCCTGTTATATTATAACCGGTTGCCCAAATCCCGGATGATCGAATTCGGCCCGGATCAATATACGGTGGGGCATATGGTTGAATCCCTAAAAATCCTTCAGGCCTTTCTGGAGGGCGATCC
>JAABTO010000369.1 GCA_011389835.1 Desulfotignum sp.
TCCGGATCCGGTGAATCCCCTGTGAGCATGTATAGAAAATTGGCGGCATGGCCCAGAGAGGGGTCCGGTGTCACCGGGGATTTGTCGTTGCGGATCCGGTCCCAGGCCGCAATCAAGGAGGAGAGCCCGGCGATCAGATGTTCCGCACTGTTCACAACATCTTCCAGGTTTTCTGTGCCGGCATTTTCATCAGCCTGAACCAGCAGAGGCGTGGCAGCCTGAAGCACATCCATGGGGTCCATGGACCGGGGCAGGTGTTTGAGCAGGGTGACAATGGAATCCGGGATGCGGCGTTTGTGTTTGAGCCGGTCGTCAAAAGCGGCCAGGGCCTGTCTGTCCGGGAGCCGCTCATGCAGCAGCAGATAACACACCTCTTCAAACGTGGTATTTTCCGCCAGATCTTCGATGCGGTAACCACGGTATATCAGTTTGCCTTTTTTGCCCTGCACGTCACAGATTTTCGAGCTGGCGATATCCACGCCTCTGAGGCCGGTATTCAATACCGGGGTGCATTCATCGTTCATGGATTTCTCCTTGAAAAAAGGTTAAAATATTTTTTCAGGGGGCCGTCTTTCCGGGACATATTCCACCCGGGCTTTGTTGGTGTGAACAGCCTCGGATACATACAGCCCGCAATAGCAGGCACCGAATTCTTCCAGATCCGGTTCCCGGTAAACACAGGGGCAGATAATATCTTTGTCTTTTTCCCGGTCTGAACAGGCCAGGCGGCAGGGGCAGGCCATGTATCCGTACCGGTCCTTGTTCAAAAGCAGAGATTCCAGCAGTTCAAAGACCAGGTCCTTGTCCTTATTAAAATAGATGCCTTTGGCTTCTTGTGATTTCTTCAATGCCTGGTAAAGTTGTTCCACATTCATGGTGTCATCCCCAATGCTGCTTTGATTTCTTTTTCTTTGTATCCGACAATCACGGTGTCGTTGATCTTGATGGTGGGGAAGGAGCACCTGGGATTCAATGCCTTGATATCTTCAAGAACCGCTTTTCTTTCTTCGCCTTCCAGGTCGTCCACCTCCACATAACTGTATTCCACATTGCAGTCGTTCAACAGTTTTTTGGTTGACTTGCAATGACTGCACGTGCTCAATGCATAGAGTATGGGTTTTTCCGTATTCATTAACAGCTCCTTGTTTATATTGACGATACATTCTCAAATATCAGAGTTTCAATTTTTGCATTTTTTGTGCCGGTTTGGCAAGCGGCAATTTTACAAGTGATGATGTCATGATGATACGGCCTGGTTTTTACTGCCAAATTTTGCTTTTAAAAGCAGTGTCGTAATGGTACAAACAATAGAAAAATCCTTAATTTTAAAACAGGAATTTTCGTATGGGACATGATATCACCATTCTGACCGGTATCATTTCATTCGACCCGACAGAGGGACCGGCCCCGGCCATGGAAACAGAATGGGATCAAAAAGAGACACAATCGTATCAAAATGACACGTCCCAGAGATACAGATTGACCACAGACAGGCCCCGGCAATGACGCCGGCGTCGGAACGGATCGGCACGGGCGTGATTTTTGCAGAGCAAAATAAAGTATATCACCGGCGATTGACCGTTTTGCAGCACCAGCCGCTGGTATTGTATGCATTTGACGGGGGCACGGTGCACAGCCCGATCTCCCGGCCCTGATCAACACAGGCAACAAATAAGGAGGTTACATGGGAAAAGTCTTGATTGTTTATGCGACCCGGTCTGAAGAGACCAAGGCCATTGCCGACATTATCGGTGAAGGCATCCGGATCTCCGGACATAATGCACAGGTCAAACGGGTGAACGAGATCAAAAGTGAAGAAGATCTCAAGGGGTATGACGCCTATATTTTCGGATCTCCCACCTACCATGGTGAAATGATCACCCCCATGAAACAGCTGCTGTTTCAGGCGGAACGGGCCGAGCTGGCCGGAAAGCCGGGTGGATCGTTCGGGGCCTACGGCTGGAGCGGCGAGGCAGCCGGCCGTATTTTCGATACCATGACGCATATTTTCAAAATGAACATGGTATCCGGCGGTCCGTTGATGCTCAAAGCCGCCTGGGTGGGCGGGGGGATCAAAGCGGCCCAGGAATACGGGAAAAATGTGGCTGCCATGATTTCCGAAACCCAGTAATTCACAGGAGGGGACTATGAACACCGAACAGACGATCATCGTCTCCTGCCCATCGTGCAGGACCCGAAACCGGGTGCCGCCGGCACGGATGAACGATCATCCCAAATGCGGCAAATGCGGGGCCCTGCTGTCACCGGGGGGACCGGATCACCCTGTGACCGTATCGGACACCACGTTTCACAAAGAGGTGATGCAGTCACCGCTGCCGGTGCTGGTGGACTGCTGGGCCCCCTGGTGCGGCCCCTGCCGGGCCGTGGGGCCGGTCATGGATGCGTTGGCGAAAAAATATCAGGGGCGCCTGAAGGTGGCCAAACTGAATCTGGATGACAATCCGGCCACAGGGTCACGGTTTTCTATTACATCGGTACCCACC
>JAABTO010000104.1 GCA_011389835.1 Desulfotignum sp.
CAGTCCCATAAACGCTCTCCTTATATACTCTCCTCGTATAAAAGCCACCTCTTGATCGGTCAAGCCCACAGCAGCATGCAATTGTCCATGCTCAGTCATTGTGTATCGGCAGCGTGATGACGAATGCCGCTCCTTGATCCTCTTTGCTGGACACATCCAGCCATCCCCCGTGTTCGGTAATGATGTTGTAGGCAATGCTCAGGCCTAAGCCGGTGCCGTGATCCTTGGTGGTGAAAAACGGATTGAATATCTCCGGCAGGATCTCTTTGGGGATGCCCGGACCGTCATCCATGATCCGGATGATGGCCACCTTTTCCAGGGGATGGACAAACCGTTCCTCTTCACTGATGATGATCCGCCCGTCATGTTTGATGGCCTCGCAGGCATTGATGACGATGTTGACGATCACTTCCTTGAGCTGATCCGGGTCGACGCGGGTCTGGGAAAGCGGGGAGTTGCGGACAAGTTTGACTGATACCCGATAGGATTGAAGCCGCTGCTCCAGCAGGTTCAAGGCACTGTCCACGATGAGAGATGGGCTCATGTTCCGGGTTTTCAGCTTAGGCGGTCTGGAAAACTCCAGAAAATTGTCCACGATTTTATTAATCTGCTGGATTTCACCGGAAATGACATTGAAATCCTCCTGCTGAGCATCCGTGAACTTGCAGGACCGGTTTAAAGAAAACAACCGCATCTTGACGGAAGTCAAAGGGTTCCGGATGCTGTGGGCCGTGCCGGCGGCCAGTTTTCCCAAAAGCGCCATTTTTTCCGACTGCAACAGGGTTTCCTGGCTTTTTTTCAAATCCTGGTGTACCTGTTCCGTGTTTTTGATCAGGCCGTGAACGCTCAACTCTAAGGCCGCAACCTCATTGGCCGGTCTGGGGGAATCCCCATCGATGTAAGCTTCGTTTGCGATTTTCCGGATGGGTCCCAGAATATGCCGGGCAAAGATGTAATTGATCAGAAGTGAAAGCACGATCACGATGATGATGGCCATGAGCGCCATATAACGAAGCCGGTTGGATTCCTCTTTGCTGGTCTCGATGGCTGCTGAAATTTTGTTTTTATGAAACGTCTTGAACTGTTCGCACAGATCCAGAATTTGGGCAAAATGTTCCCGGGTTGTTTCATGGATGGCATACCCTTTTTCAAATTCGTTTGTCATGTATAGCTCAATGACCATATCCTTGGTGGAGATGTAATCTGTATATTTGGATTCGATCTG
Organism: Desulfotignum sp.; assembly: GCA_011389835.1. Lineage (GTDB taxonomy): Bacteria > Desulfobacterota > Desulfobacteria > Desulfobacterales > Desulfobacteraceae > Desulfotignum. The sequence continues at coordinate 1,226 of JAABTO010000104.1, forward strand.
GGCAATGGCATCTTTTTCCCAGTCTTCTTCCACCATGGATTTGACGCTGGCCAAATGTCTGGTGAATTCATCTCTGGCCTGATGCAGCCGGTCGATCCAGGCCGGATTTTTGTCCAGCAGATAGTAGGAAACAAACCCCTTGTGTTTGACAAGGGAGGCGGCCAGACTTTCGGCGGACTGGTACACAATGATATTCTTGTCAATGATGGTCTGGAAGATTTTTTCGGTCTTGAAGGTGTACCAGATCATCAGAAGGGCTCCAATCACCGTGATACTCACCAGAATCGCATTGACGATGTAAATTCTGTTTTTAAGGCTCAACTGAAGCATGGGCGTGCCTTTCAATGGATGCCAGATATTTGGGATAGGTGGTCAGGTAAAATGATAACGGCCGGGAAAAATTTCTGCCCAGGATCCCGTCCACAAACAGCCGGCTGATATGCTGCTCATGGGTCAGGATCTGCTGGGACTGAAAAAAGATGGTTTTTTCTTCCGGAGTGAGACGCGAAACCATGTCCAGGATGGTCATCCGTGCCCGGGGCTGGTACATCCAGAAATAAAACAGATCCAGGGAATGGATGATGATCATGACCGCCAGATCCTTGACTTCCGCATTCCGGCTTGCGAACAGGGCCTCGGGTTTTTCAAGTATCTTGAGTTCTTCGGTTTCCGGAAACAGCATTTCCAGCCTGGCATAAGTGTCAAACAGGTCGGTGAATTTTTTTTGGACATCCCGTTTTCGTAATTCAAGGTTCTGGAACCGGTCCACAGAGCCTTCGATCACGCCGGCAACCGTGTCTGATGCCGCCTTGGAGATGATGGCAGCCCACTTTTGCAGCACCGCGTCCACGGCCGGGACATTGAAAAAAAACAAAATGGTCCCGATTATCGTATTAAATAGCAGTGCCACGGGAATGGACAGAATACTTCTGAAAAAATTGCCCGTGACCATGCCCTTGGGGAGCCCGCGAAAGGCGTTGTGGGCGGACAGGTAGATGCCGTTGACCAGTCCCATGACCGCATACAGGGCCACCGGGCTGGTACTGGTGTTGATACCCAGAGAGTTGTCCAGAAGAATCGATTTGACCAGCCAGTCCAGCAGGGGCACGGAAAATCCGGTAAAGAAAAGGGCGTCCGTGAGCCGGTCCCAGCTCACATAATTGTTCCACCGGGTCAGTGAGGACCGTCTGAACCCCCCGCCCCCGAGAACCGACTGCAAAATGACCCTGAAACCGGTGATGCCGAACCAGATAAACGCCCCGAACCAGGCCAGGAACCACCAGTCCTTGGTGAGAAAAAAACACACAAACGCCGGGATGAACCCCAGGGTGATTTTCAGACAGTTTTTCAATTTGGTGTTCAAATTTTTCCAGAGTCTGGATAAAAAAGCTTTCCGGCCCCGGGGCAGATGTTCTTCAGGCAGAAGATCGTTGGCATCTTTTTTCTGCCGACCTCCCAGTGTCACCACATTGCCTTTTTTCGTCATATCCAGGGAAAAAGATTCAAACACCCATTCTTTTTTTTTGACGAACTGGATCTGGTCCAGGCCGGGCAGCCACTGGAGAACCGCCCGTATCCACTGAAAAACTCGATGCATTTTTTCAGTGGATACAGCGGTCATCTGCTGGCTGACACTGATGTTTGCCGGCAGAATCAGCCGGTCGTGTTTTCGGGTGAGAATGTTTCTTCGGGCACGGAAGGGCAGGGTGGACACAATGCCGAAACCCATACCGTAAACCTGGTGGGCCTTGCCCGTAGAATCGCTGCCGATCCTTGATTTAAGAGGGGTGACGGCGTACATGTTCTTGAGGGCATCGATATCGTATAAAATCTGATACAGCTTTGTAAGCCGATCGGTTTGGTCGGCACCATCTTTTTGGCCCACCTGAAAAATGATCTGCCGGACCTCGCGTTTCAGCTTCAGCAGGCTGCCCCTGTTGATGGCTTTTTGCAGCTCGTTGACGGCAAAGAGATGATCGGTTTTTCCAGTAACAAAATTTTTCAGATTGATGATCTCCAGCCGGGTGACCAGACCTTTGGATTCATACAGGATCTCAAGCACATCTTCGGGTGCCAGGTTGTCCAGTTTAAGGGTGATGCGGAAATCACATAAAAGTTGACCGATGGTTTCAAGAAACTGGATATGGGTCAGTTTCAACCGTTCGGGCATATCCGGGTCATCGGCTGTGGCAAGGGGCTGGAAAATATCTGGATGCGCTTCAAAATTCAGGTATGTATCCAGAATCTGTTTGACACTGAATCGATCCATGTGTTCGATCAGGGTCCGGATCTGTGCCTGTTTTGTTTCGTCTGCCTGAAGAAGCGTTTCATGGAGTTCAGCCACCCGTTTTCTCATGGCTTTCAGGGCCGTGGCATGGATAAATTCCGCCAGATGGGGCACTGATGGCTGTCCGGGAAAGGCAAACCCAAGGAAATCGGCCGGATTCAGGGGCGGCAGGTCGATGTCCAGGTTTCGGCACATCTGTTCGAGGTGCTGGTCGTTGAAGCGTTGCAACAGATTGAGCACCTGCGTTTCCTGAAATTTCAGCACCTGTTTGCCCTGGGCCATGAACTGCACCACATGAGGTTCCGCCAGAAAGCACAGAAAGGATTCCGCATCGGCCAGACCCCGGGACACCCAGATAAACGACACATACCGGTCCCGGTACCGGGTTTTGAATTCAATGCCGATGCGCAGGTCGATCTCCATGATCTTTGCCGCTTCAATGAGCTCCAGGGCAAACCGGGGCTCGATATAGTGATAATAGATGACCCGCAGCCGACGGATGCCTTTGATCCAGGCATCCATGATCAGGTGGGTGGGGGATTTTCTGCCCGAGGTGTTGGCATCATGCACATGGTCGTCAAAGGTGACCTGGTTCCATGCTTCGGGCATTTCCAGAAGATGGTAGTGATCCAGCAGTTTTCTGACCAGCCTGGGCTTGCCGAATGCCGCCAGCCGGAAACTGTGGGCCAGGGCCAGCTGGCGGCGATCGTTGCCTTTGGCCCGGACCAGCTCTTTCATGATCTGCAAAAGCACCCGGGCGGTATTTTTGGGCATGGGACCGTCTGCGGTGTCCAGCACTTCAGCTTTCAACGCCCTCAGGGCGGCCAGCCGGTGTTCAATGCTCCCCCGTTCCATGGATTCCAGCAGGCTGACAATGGCATAGGCGGTGTGAAGCCCTTTGGATTCAGCCAGTTCTTTGATGCCCAGGGGATGAAAAAACCGATAGTACAGTTTCCGGACATACCCCGGCCGAACATCCGCGTCATACACGGAAGTGACAATCCGGATCAGCTCATGGTCCCGGGAATCGAAAAATATGGCGTCAAATCGGTTCAATCCCATTCCAGTTTAAACCCTTGCAGCGGTTTTTCCAAAAAGGATGAAGCCACCGTGAATACCGGTGGCCTTTCAGTCGATCATAGTCCAGCATTTGAATTTAATCAATATTTAGATCCTGGGTTTCTATGATCAGTTCATATTCCCCGCCTTCAGCCATCCGCTTGATTGTAAATCCCAGTTTCCTGCCCAGTTTGAGCATTTGGGTGTTCTCCGCAAGGACCACACCCATGACGTGCCGGATCCCCATCTGTCTGGCCGCTTTCAAACACTGGGTCAACAGCGAGGAACCGATGCCCTTGCCCTGCCAGTCATCGCTGATGGCAATGGCAAATTCCGCCTGGGTCTGGTCCGGAAACACGATGATTCTGGAAACGCCGACCATGGCCAAGCGCTCTTTTTTTCCCATCAGTGCCACCAGGGCGATCTCCCGGTCATAATCGATCTGGGTGAGCTTGATAAGCATGTCTCTGGACAGCTCTTTCAACGGGGAGAAAAACCGCATGTACCGGCTCTGGGAAGACAGGGAATGAAAATGTTCGATGAGCAGGTCTGCATCGCTGGGCCGGATGGGTCGGATGAAAAACGGCTGCCCGTCCACGGTTTCCCCCCGGGATTCATACTGCCAGGGATAGGAACTGATGATCAGGTGCATGGGAGACGGCACCGTTGCCGGCGTGATAAACACCCGGGCATCCACAGCCGTCAAACCCCCGTTTTGCACCATGAGAGGGTTGATGTCCAGGGCATCGATTTCCGGAAAATCGGTCATCAGCCTGCCTGTCCGGATAAGCAGCTCTTCCAGGTGCGCCATATCGATGGGCCGGATATTTCTGAAGCCTTTGAGCACGGCGGCAATTTTTGTTTTTCCGATCAAATGACCGGCAAGCATGCGGTTCAGTGGCGGCAGCCCCATGGAGATGTCCCTGAACACCTCGGTCAATACGCCGCCCATGCCGAAAACAATCACCGGACCGAACTGAGGATCTTTTCTGGCGCCGATGATCAGTTCAACATCGGTCCGGGTCTGCATCGCCTGAACCGTGATGCCCGTGATATGTGCGTCCGGGAAATGCTGTCGGGCATCTGCCATGATCTGTCTGAAAGCGGCGGTGACATCTTTTGCATTTCTCAGATCCAGGGCCACACCGTTGCAGTCTGATTTGTGGGGAATGTCTTTGGAGCAGATTTTCAACACCACGGGAAAACCGGTCTGTTCTGCCATTTTCAGGGCCGCCGCTTCAGTGTCGGCAATTTTTGTGTCGTTGACCGGAATACCATAGGCATCCAGGAGGGCCTTGGCGGTATTTTCAAGAAGACAGGTGTTTTTTTCCGCCAAAGCCGTGTGGATGATGCTTCGGGCGGTTTCCCGGTGAATGATCAACCGGGTGTCGGTTCTGATGGGAATCTGGGTCAATCGTTCGATGTTTTTGCCGTATTCATACAGGTTTTTGAAAGCCCGGACCGCCCGTTCCGCAGAATCGAATGTGACAATGCCGGCCTGATTGAATACCTGCCTGGCCCCGGCCACATTTTCTCCACCGATCCAGGCGGTGAATACCGGACAGGAAACTTCCCTGAGACAGGGTACCAGACGTTCGGCCAGGGCACGGGTATCCACGGTGCCGGCCGGCGAGCAGATCAACAGCAGGGCATCGGTATCAGGATCGGCAGCACAGATCCTCACGGTTTCCACATACGTGGATGCCGGGGTGTCGCCCAGGATGTCCACCGGGTTTCCCCGGCTCCAGTTGTCGGGCAGAATCGCATCGAGCCGGTCCTGCGTGGACTGGGACATCCGGGCAGGTTCCAGGCCAAAGGATGCCAGGGCATCCGCGGCCATGACGCCGGGTCCGCCGGCATTGGTGATGATGGCCAGTCCGCATCCTTTAGGCCGCGACTGTTTTGCCAGATATTCGGCGCAGTCGAACAGTTCTTCGAATTCCGTGACCCGGAGAATGCCTGCCCGCTGAAACGCGGTGTCATACAAAGCATCCTCACCGGCCAGGGCCCCGGTGTGGGATGCGGCCGCTCTGGCCCCGGCACGGGATCGTCCGGATTTGAGAACAATAATGGGTTTGATCCGGGACACGGCCCGGGCCGCGCTCATGAAATTTCGGATATTGGTGATGTTTTCCACATACATCACAATGCTTTGTACCGATCTCTGGGAACCTAGATAATCGATCATGTCCGCAAAATCCACATCCGCCATGGAGCCCAGACTGATAAAGTGGCTGAATCCCATGTTTTCCTGAAGGGCCATATCCAGGACCGACGTGCACACAGCGCCGCTCTGGGACAGAAAAGCCATGTTGCCGGGCAAAGGTGCCAGGTGTGCGAAACTGGCATTCATGGAAAAAGCCGTGTTGATGATGCCCAGGCAGTTGGGACCGATGATCCTGAGATCGTATTCCCGAGCAGCCGCAAGCATCTGTTCTTCAATGCGCTGACCTTCGGCACCGGTCTCCCGCCCACCCGACGATACCACCACGGCGCCGGCAATCCCTTTTTTCCCGCAGTCAGCGATCAGATCCGGCACCACCTGGATGGGCGTGGCAATCACCGCCATGTCCACTCCCTCCTCAATATCTTGAATACGCGCGGCACAGGGCTGGTCAAAAATTTTTTTATGCCGGGGATTCACTGGGAATACCGTATGCTTTCCCTTGCTGTTCATCAGGTTTTTCATGATAGTGCAGCCCACGGATCCGGTTTTTTCACTGGCCCCGATAACGGCCACCCCTTTCGGGTTGAACAGCCGGTTCAGATGTAGGGTACTCATGAAGGAACTCCTTTGTATTTTATCTTCGGACTTGTCCCGGCCGCCGATCTGAATATTTTCATTGTCAGGACCGGACACTCATTACCGGCACCGGCGAGTGCCGGAACAGTTTTTCCGCCACCGACCCGAACAAAAAGCCCTTGAGATCGGTCCAGCCCTTGGGGCCGAACACCAGAAAATCCGCGTTTTCTCTTTTCACGGCTTCCAGGATCTCCACATGGGGAATCCCGTGACCGATGCGGATTTTTACCGGCAAGTCATCCATTGCCGGAATACCTTTGATCAGGGTTTTTAATTTCAATTTCCGCCGGGCCATTTCCTCACTCAGAAATTTAGCCAGGTCAAACCGGTTGGAATATTCGGCATTGATGGCTTTTTCCATGGCATCGATCTGTTTCTGGTTGATGATGTTGATCAACACCATGTTGGCCTGGGTCAGGTCCGCCGTTTCCACCGCATATGCCAGGGTGTCCCGGGAATATGCGGAAAAATCGATGGCCACCAGTATTTTTGAAATTTTGCCTGGTTGTTTTTCCATGATCATTTTCTCCCCTGTCTGAATTTTTCAGGATCTCTGACACACACCACCGGTACCTTTGCATGGCGAAACACTTTTTCCGCGGCACTGCCGAACAATACCCGTGACAGGTTTCCCCGGCCTTTGTTGGCAATGACGATCAGATCGACATTTTCCGCCTCCGCTGTTTTCAGGATGCATTCATAAGGAATGCCGGTATCCACCATCAACTGCATCTTTGATTTGTGGTCAAAAAAGTGTTGCTTGATCAGGTATTTCAACTGATTGTGGCGGTCTTTTGTCCAGTCTTTGATACAATCCTCCACACTCAGCATGACCGGCCCCTGGGCCGGAAAATATCCCACCGCCATTCTGATGCCGTTGATGTCCCGCTGGTTGATAACGTTCAATACGACGATCTCCATGTCCGGCGCCGAAGCCAGGGCCGACGCATAGGTCAACACCAGCGGGGTGTATTCTGAGAAATCCACGCATGCCAGGATTTTATTGATTTTTCGATTCATGTCTTCGCTCCTGAAAGGTTTATAAGACAGTTAGAATATTTTTCGATATCCCCGTGACAGATCAGCGGCATAGTACAATTGACCGATCTCGCTGAATGTCTCCACCAGGCTGGAAAAAGCATCCGGTGAGAGATCAAAGGTATGAAAAAATACTTTTCTGTATCCTTGTTCTATGTCATCGTAAGAGGTCATGATGCTGCACATTCTGCCCCCTTTTGCACGGATCATGTCGGTGAATTTCTTGATGACTCCGGGCCGGTCCTGGAGCCGGGTGGCAAAGATCTGACCGGTGGTGGATACCCCGGTAAAAGAGACAAAACACCGGAAAATGTCGCTTTTTGTGATAATTCCGATCATCTCTCCGGACCGGTCCATCACCGGCATGCCTGAAATGCCTTTTTTCAGCATGTTCCCGGCGGCTTCATCCACGGTGTAATCCAGGGGAATGGTAATGACCGTTTTTGTCATGATCGATCCCACCTTGATGTCGTCCAGCAATGCGGGCAGTTCGAACCGGTCCAGTGTCGTGGCATCCGAGGGCATGGCCCTTTTCAGGTCCCCGTCCGTGATGATGCCGGTAAGGGCGCAATCCTTGACCACCGGCAACATGGAGATCACACGGCTGCGGAACAGTTTGGCTGCATCATTCAATGATTCGTCATGCCGGATGGTAATGACGGGTCTGCTCATCCATTCTTTTATCAACATGATTCGCCTCCATTTTCTATGGTTGAGATCTGTGGGGTTCACTGCAGTTGATACCTTGTATGAGCAAGAGATGTGCCACTGAACCAAATTTGGATAACCAACCGGAATTAATGAGAATGATTTTGAATTTTATCGACAAAAAATTCAAAAAGCACGGTTTTGGATGAACAGGTTTTTTTCAATGTGAGAAAAAAGCTGACACCTGTGGAATCCCTTTTGGGGATGAATCTGTTGGATTTCAGCGTGTTCCGGTCAATCGGAAACCAGGGTTTTCATTCGAATGTTGTATTTTTCAATCTTGGCATGAAGCGTGGGCCGGGACATACCCAGCAGCTTGGCCGCCTGAGTCCGGTTCCCGTCGGTGGACATCAGCGCTTCTGAAATAACGATGCCTGAAACGATATCGACAATATCATCAAACAAACAGGTATCCGGTTCACGGGTCATCATCTGCCGCACCCAGTGGCGGATGGTGTCCAGCGGAATCTGCGGAGTCGGTTCGCTGTCATGCCGGCGGTGGATGATCTGTGCCAGTTCTGATGCGGCAATGGGGGCTCCCCGGTTGAAAATCAGCACTTTCTGGATCAGATTTCCCAGTTCTCTGACATTTCCCGGCCATTCATAATCATTCAACAGCGCCAGAGCCTCTTCCTGAATTCCGGGATTGGTCATTTTCAGTTCCCTGGCATGTTTGTTCAGATAATAGGCGATCAGGCCGGGGATGTCTTCTTTGCGCTCTCGTAACGGCGGCAGTTCAATGGTGACGACCTTGAGCCGGAAATAAAGGTCTTCTCTGAATTTGCCGTCTCCGATGGCCTTTTCAAGATTCTGATGCGTGGCAGCGATAATCCGGACATCCACGGGAATGGGTTCTTCCCCTCCCAATCGCTCGATACTTTTTTCCTGGAGCAGCCGCAGAATTTTGGCCTGAATGCTCAGGGGCATATCCCCGATTTCATCCAGAAACACGGTGCCGCCGTGGGCCTGTTCGATTTTTCCGATATGTTTCTGGGCCGCCCCGGTGAACGCCCCTTTTTCATATCCGAACAGTTCGCTTTCCAGCAGGGTTTCCGGTATGGCCACGCAGTTGATGATCAGAAACGGTTTGTCCGACCGGGTTCCGTGCTGGTAAATGGCCCGGGCCACCAGTTCCTTGCCGGTACCGGATTCACCCCGGATCAGCACTGTGGCGTCGGTCTGGGCCACCCTGCCGATGGCTTTGTACACGGTCTGCATGGCCCGGCTCTGGCCGATGATAGCATCACCGGATTGCTGGTCAGGCACCGCATCCAGGGTAACCGGTGATTTCATGAAATACCCGGCATCGATGGCCTGGGTGATCAGGTTCAGCATTTCAGGGATTTCAAAGGGTTTGAGCACATAATCATAAGCCCCCATTTTGGTGGCTTCGATGGCGGTTTCCGTGGTACCGTATGCGGTCACGATGATTACCGGCAGTTTGGGGTCCACTTTTCTGATCTGTGTGAAGGTTTCCATGCCGTTCATGCCGGGCAGGCGCATGTCCAGAATCACCAGATCCAGCGGCTGCTGCCTCACGATGTCGACACCGGCCTCTCCCGAGGCCGCCCCCTGAACCAAATAGTTTTCTTCTTTCAGCAGTTTGCAGAAGCTGATCCGTAGCTGATCATCATCATCTATCACCAGAATCGTATTCATTGGCCCTGTCCTGTCACCGGCCGCAGCCGCGCATCATTGGAAATTCATACTTCATACAGTCTGATATCCGTGCCATGGGATATGGTTTTGCTTTTCTATTCAGTGACGTAGCTGTTTTTTTCCGAATTTTCAACTGTTTTTCCG
>JAABTO010000105.1 GCA_011389835.1 Desulfotignum sp.
ACTTGAGAAAATGGGCCCGGCGTTTGTCAAAGGCATGGGTGGAGCGGATCACGGTCTCTTTTTCTTTTCTGGTCATGCGCCGGTATGCAGATGTCTTGCCCCGTTCCCTGAAATGGGCCGTGGCCTCTCGGATATCGGATCGGACAAACGGCCAGAACAGGTCTTCCAGTTCTTCAGAATCAAACTGTCCGGCCTGTTTTGTAATCCGGCGGACCAGTTCCGGGCACACATGCCAGGCATTGCCCCCGGGATAATCGATCCAGGCCCCGGGCCGTGGTCCCAGTGAACAGATATCCTGAAATCCGGAAACAGTCTCATCCAGAATGGATTTTCGGAGAAAGTAGGTGGTCTGCCGGTGTTTTCTTATTTTCGCCAGGTACATAAGATCACTTTTTTACATTTTACAATTTACTGGGATGGTTATATTAAACACCTAAGCAAAAGGCAATGAAAACCATGGGAGGTCATCATGTCGCAAAACACACCCGTTAAACTCAAACTGCAGCGCCAGCCGGTCACAGAAGGTGCCGGGGTTCGCCTGAACCGGCTGTTCGGTCATGCCGAAGCCCCGACCCTGGACCCGTTTCTGCTTTGACAATCATGGATAATGCCTTGACAAACAAACCGCCCGACTTTAGGATGCCACAAGGTCGACAGGTGCCGCAGGCTTCATATACCAGTGATTCCGGCCGGTTGTAAAATGGAATTCATCTTAACAGCGGGATAACCACCAGCAGATACCAGCATGACACCATGAAAATTTTCACATTTATTGTCCAGAAAGTAAAAACCGCGCTGATGGATCTGCTTCCCATCATTGTGGTGATCACTTTTTTTCAGCTGGTTGTTATCAGGCAACCCCTGCCCGAGCTGGGAGAGGTGATTTTCGGGGCACTGCTGGTGGTGGCGGGACTGGTGTTGTTTGTCCAGGGCCTTGAAATGGGACTGTTTCCCATCGGGGAAGCCATGGCATATGCCCTGGCCAGAAAAGGCAGTCTGTTGTGGCTGCTGATATTTGCTTTTGCGTTGGGGTTTTCCACCACCATTGCCGAGCCGGCCCTGATCGCCGTGGCTGCCGAAGCCGCGGATATCGCCGGAAAAGGGGGGCTGATCGATTCTGATAAAAAAACCTTGACCACCTATGCCCTGGGCTTGCGTATCAGTGTGGCGGTTTCCGTGGGCCTGGCCATCCTGGTGGGGGTCATCCGCATCCTCAAAGGCTGGCCCATCCATTTTCTGATTATCGGCGGATATGTGGTGGTGATGCTTATGACCATTATCGCTCCTGAAGAGATCATCGGTATTGCCTATGATGCCGGCGGGGTGACGACTTCCACCATCACCGTGCCGCTGGTGGCGGCACTGGGGGTGGGACTGGCATCCTCCATCCAGGGCAGGAGTCCGCTTCTGGACGGGTTTGGCCTTATCGCATTCGCCTCGTTGCTGCCCATGATTTTTGTCATGGGATACGGGCTGCTGATTTTCAACTGATAAAAGGAGGAAAACGCGTTTGGAATTTTTGATGGATTTTGGAAAAATCCTGGTGGCCACCGGCAGGGATGTGCTGCCGATTATCCTTTTGATCGGAGGATTTCAACTGCTGGTGCTGCGCCAGCCCATTCCCCATCTGAAACGGGTGCTGGTGGGCAGTGTGTATGTGGTGATCGGTCTGGCCCTGTTTCTGGCAGGCCTGGAAAAAGCATTGTTTCCCCTGGGTAAAATCATGGCAGCCCAGCTGTCCGACCCCGTGTTCATCTACGGCACCACTGATCAGCCGGTTCTTGCAGACTGGAGCGCCTATGGGTGGGTGTATCTGTTTGCCGCCATGATCGGATTTGCCACCACCATTGCCGAACCCTCCCTCATTGCCGTGGCCTACAAAGCCAGTGAAGTGTCCATGGGCACCATCAGTCAGTGGGGCCTGCGGATTACCGTGGCCATCGGGGTGGCGGTGGGGATCAGTCTGGGCACCTTCCGTATTGTCACCGGTACCCCCCTGTACCTGTATATTCTTGTGGGATATGTCATGGTTATTTTGTTGACCCTGGTATCTCCGAAAAATATCATTGCACTGGCCTATGATTCCGGCGGGGTTACCACTTCCACGGTCACCGTGCCCCTGGTGGCAGCCCTGGGCCTTGGCCTGGCGTCCACCGTGCCCGGTCGCAATCCCGCCCTGGACGGATTCGGCCTCATTGCCTTTGCCAGCCTGTTTCCCATCATATCGGTGCTGGGCTATGCCCGGCTGGCCGTATGGATGACCCATCGTAAAACCCGAACAGCGGAGAAAACCTATGCGGTTTAAGCTTATTTTATCCACGGTAAAAGCAGAGATTACCGACAAGATTGTGGATGCCGTCAAAAAAGAAGGCGCCACCGGTGCTACCATCATTCCGGCCCGAGGGACCGGCATCAAAGAGGCAAAAACGTTTTTCGGCCTGACCCTGGAAGCCCAGACCGATATTATCATGCTGCTGGCGGAAGAACATGTGGCGGAAAAACTGCTGACCGTGATCAAAACAGCCGGAGAATTCGGTAAACCCGGCACCGGCATTGCGTTCATGCTGCCGGTGGAGCATGTGGCGGGCCTGGAAAGCCAGATGGAAAAATTCAAACAGAAGGCCCGGGACAGTTATCTGTAACTGTTTTGTCAAATGACGATATTTTTTTAAGGAAGGTAATGTATGGAACCGGATAAACCCAGAATCATTCGGGTCAGGGATGTGATGCAAAAAGGGATCATTTCCATCGACGGCATGGCCACCACCCGCGAAGCAGTCCAAAAAATGAAGGAAAACAATGTATTTTCTCTTCTGGTGAACAAACGGCATGCGGACGATGCCTGGGGCATCCTGGTGTCCCAGGATATTGTCAAAGGGGCGATTTTGCCGGGCCGGTCCTTGGATGAGGTGAATGTGTATGAAGTCATGACCAAACCGGTGATCACCGTGCCGGCGGAAATGGATATCCGCTATGCGGTGCGGCTTATCTACCGGGCCAAGATCCGCCGGGCTCCGGTGGAGGACAAAGGGGAACTGGTGGGAATGATTTCTCTTATCTCGCTGATTCTGGATGGAAACGTGTTTTGACGGGACGCCAAGAGCAAAAGGTGTCCGGCAGCAGTTCAAAGGGTTCAGGAGGTGACGCGGCATGGGGCTGCAGAACCGATTGAACAATGGAAAAATATCTTTGACCGGCGGACTTCTGCTTCTGCTGGTCTGTGCCATCTGGGGCGGCAATGCGGTCAGCATCAAGTTCAGCAACCAGGGGATTCCCCCGTTGCTGGCGGCAACGCTCCGGTCCGTGGCCGCCGGTTTTCTGGTGCTGCTCTGGGCAAAATTCAAGGGACATGGGGTGTTTTTCCCCAGAGGCGCCCGAAGACATGGTGTGATGATCGGCCTGCTGTTCGGGCTGGATTTTCTTTTTCTTTACTGGAGCGTGTCGTTTACCACCGCTTCCAGGGCCACCATCTTTCTGTACTCCCATCCGTTCTGGGTGGCCCTGGGCGCCCATTTTTTAGTGGACCAGGACCGGCTGCATCCCGGGAAAGCCGCCGGGCTGATTCTGGCGTTTGCCGGCTTGTGGACGGTGTTCAGAATCCAGTCCCCCCTGCTGCCGGAAAACAACTGGATCGGCGACGTGATGGGGCTGGCCGCAGCGGTTTTCTGGGCCGCGACCACCTTGTATATCAAGCGCATCAGCCAGACAGTGACCCTCAATCATTACCAGACCCTGTTTTCACAACTGGTATTTGCCATCCCGGTGCTGCTGGCGGGATCCCTTCTGTTCGAGCATGATTACACCATTGTTCCGGCAGCCCAGGTGGTATGGGCCATGGCCTACCAGATTGTCGTGGTTGCTTTTTTCAGCTATACCCTCTGGTTCTGGATGATTCACAATTTTGCCGTCAGCGGGCTGACCGCGTTTACGTTTCTGGCGCCGGTGTTCGGTGTGGTTTTCGGTGCCGTGATTCTGTCGGAACCGGTGGGTATGCGGGTCTGGTTCGGCCTGGCCCTTGTCTGCTGCGGCATATACCTGGTGAACAGATCTCCGAAAACAAGACCTTCCAGGTGATATGGAAAAACAGACCGAATCGGCATGGTTTTTTAATTTCTGGCGGTCACCAGGAACGGTAAGGGTGATGGGCCAGGTTGGCGTTAAGGTATCTGGGATCTTCGGTCACCTCCGGACCGGCCCATGGGGGGACAGAAAACGCCTGGTCCGGAGAAGACAACTCGATTTCAGCCACCACCAGGCCCTGGTTGGCCCCTGAAAACCGGTCGATCACCCAGATCATGCCCTGGTGCAGACAGGTGTGCCGGGTTTTTTCAACGATATTGCCGTCACAGAACCGGCCAAGCATTTCCCGGGCATCTGTTTTCGGAATGGGATATTCAAACTCGGGTCGCACCAGTCGTTCGGGCCTGCCTTTGATGGTCAGGAAGCCTTTTTCTCCTTTGATGCGGATCCGCACCACCTTGTCCGGGGTGTTGACCAGATATCCCTGGCAGATGTCAATTCCCGATGCCATTTCCGGTGGCAGGGTATTGACCAGAAATTTTCTTTCAATTTCGATTCCCATGGTTTGTCCGGCTTTTTAAGTTTGATGGTAAGACGCTTTACATAAAAACAGGATTATTATACCATATCTGCTGCTGAAGTGAACCCTGAGCAATCGGTATTTACGGTAAAAAAGGCAAAGCCATTCATGGAAAAACAGATGCCGTATTCGACAGGTTTTCGGCCCATTGCCCTGTTGACGGATTTCGGTCATACCGATGCCTTTGTGGGGATTCTCAAGGGCGTGATTCTGTTCATTCATCCGGAAGCCCGGATCGTGGATCTGTGTCACGGGGTGTCTCACCAGGACATCGGGCATGGGGCGCATCTGCTGGATATTTCCCTGGATTATTTTCCACGGGGTACGATTTTCTGTGCCGTGGTGGATCCGGGTGTGGGAACAAATCGCCGGGCCGTTCTGGTGGAAACCAGGGATTATTTTCTGGTGGGACCGGACAACGGGGTGCTGTGGCCGGCGGCGTCCAGAAACAATATCCGCCGGGTGATTCATCTGACACGGTCCCGGTATTTCCTTCCCCGGGTGAGTGCCACATTTCACGGCCGCGACATTTTCGCTCCGGTGGCGGCCCATCTGTCCGCGGGCATTGATCCCGGGGCGTTCGGTGCGGAGGTGTCCGGTCTGACCCGGTTCGCCTTTCCAGAACCGGAACCGTTCGAAAATGGACTGATTCTAAGCATCCGTCATATCGACACTTTCGGTAATATCGGCCTGAACCTGGCCTCGGAGCAGTTCATGCCGTTTGCGGAACAAGGGTTTCTGATACGGATCAATCAGACCACGATCAACCGGTATTATGACACCTATGCAGCAGCCCCGGAAAAAACGCTTTTTGTGATTGCCGATTCCGCCGGATTTGTGGAGATTGCCCTAAAGAAAGGGCATGCAGCATCACAGCTCGATGTTGATAAACAGGATACAGGTGTGACAGTGACCATTGAACCATGCAGTGATTTCAAAAAAGGATGAAACAGAAAAATGAATTTAAAGGAAACCATTCGGAGTATTTCGGGCTGGCCCATTGAAGGGGTCATTTTCAGAGACCTGACCACATTGATGCAGAACCCGGCCGCGTTTGCCTATGCATGCGATGTGCTTTACGACCGCTACAAAGACAGAGGTGTCGACAAGATTGTGGGCATCGATGCCAGGGGGTTTGTTTTCGGCGGGGTGGTGGCCTATAAGCTGGGTATCGGTTTCGTTCCGGTCAGAAAAAAAGGCAAACTGCCCGGCGGCACGATTCAGGAAACCTATGCCCTGGAATATGGTACCGATACCCTGGAAATGCATGAAGATGCCATATCTCCCGGAGAAAAAGTGGTGATCGTGGATGACCTCATCGCCACGGGCGGTACGGTCGGGGCTGCCGTGAAACTGGTGAAAAACCTGGGGGCTGATCTGGTGGAATGCGCCTTTGTGGTGGAGTTGCCCGATCTCAAGGGACGGGCACAGATTAACGGATGCCCGGTTTTTGC
This sequence comes from Desulfotignum sp., assembly GCA_011389835.1. Lineage (GTDB taxonomy): Bacteria > Desulfobacterota > Desulfobacteria > Desulfobacterales > Desulfobacteraceae > Desulfotignum. Next base: position 6,055 of record JAABTO010000105.1, read on the forward strand.
CCTGGTGGAATTTGAAGGAGAATAGAGCATGTCAAAACATGTCATACTGTTGCTGGCGGGAATGGTTCTGATGGGTGCCTGTGCCGGATCCTACGGAAAACTGGTGACCAGCCAAGTCTCTGAGGATCATTACCGGCAGCAGACCCTGCCGGCTGATCTTGATTATTATTACTGCGGCCGTTCCGGGCTGCCCTATGCAGTGGTGGGAATCGATGACACCTACCGGTTCAATGACCGGGTCTGGTTCAAAATCCAATCCATGGATGAGGTGTATGAAAAAATCTATAATCTGAGTGACCTGCATCCGCACGCCCATTCCATGCGGGTCGCAGATATCCTGGACCCGGACGGCAAACGGATCGGTGTGTGGTTTTCCTATTACCATCATACCCCGGTAAAAGTGGATCCGGATTCCGGGATACTGGATATTTTCAATCCTTATGATCCTGACGAGGACAAGGGTCTGATCCGGGATTGAAACCGGTCATGCCGGGATCTTGGCTCATGGCATGGCCGCGTCCATTTTTTGTGAATTGAATCCTTTGATAAAGATGTTGTTGACAAAAAAGACCGGGGTGGAGTGGATGCCCAGTGCCCGGACCGTTTGCTGGTGGGTTTTGATTTCAGAGAGATATTTTTCTTTCAGATGGGTCAGGGCGGCTTCAGGTGTGGCCCCCCATTCTTCTGCCAGATCCGGAAACGCATCCATATATTGTGAAACAATGTCCACTGGGGCCTGGGACGGATTCAACTCGGTGTAAGTGAAATTGATGACGTCAAATTCCATGAATTGCCGGTGATGCGCGTCGGTCATGGCCAGACCTGCGGTTTCGGCGGACGGGCTCAACGGGAAATGGGCCAGGCGCAGGGTGTGGATCCGGTCCAGGTTCAGTTTGATGAATTCCCATCCCCGGCGGCAGTGTGGGCAGAAGGGATCGGACACCACAATCACGTTGTGGGGGCCGGAACCGATATGGATCACTTTGCCAAAATCAGCAGGCAGGTCGTTGATATCCACCGTCTGAAGCTGGTCCACAGCGGCCTTTGCCAGGTTGTCGCCGGTGGCCAGTTCCTGAATACCGCCGAACTGAACAGTGCCGGTGTCATCCACCACCAGGGTGATGAATTCAGGGGAGAGGTCCGGAATCGGGGGGGAGATCTTTAGTTTGACGGCAAACACGGTCAGAGAACCGGTATGAATGGGTATTTTTTTTTCGATGGACACATGGTCGGCAGTCATCTGCCCGAACCGTTCATCTTTGGTGCCCCGGGCGGTCCGAAGCCGAAGGGCGATACCTTGTTTCAGCGCAGCTTCGTCCAGGACTGCCGGCAGACGGTTCATACCTGCCTGCCGGTTTTCTTCGGATTCAGGGGCCGGGGTACCGGCTGTTCCTAAGCCCGGGAAGATGCACAAAATCAGGATCCAGAAAGCCGCAGCCGCCAGCAGCCGGAACCTGTCATGCGATTTGTGGGGGTGTTTGTGTTTTTTCGAAGTCATGTGTGTCATCATTGTTGTGATACCTTGTTGAATTGAATGAATTTGTCTGCAAACAGGTTCAGCATCTCATAGGTCAGGTCAAAGGTCCGGGTTTCCTCTGCACCCAGAAAGATGTCGAATATCAGGGTTTCGTGGTCTTCAAGGGTGTAGGCATGCCCCATATCCACCGGTTCCCACTCACCGGAAATCCGGTCGATGAGCTGGATCTCTGCCGGGGTGTCACTGGTGTTCTCCAGAATGAACCGGTCCGTGACCACCTGGTCGAACACCTGGATTTTTCCTTTGTCGTTGCGCCGGATTCGTTTTTTGTCGGTGTTCATCCGCCGTTTGGTGATGACAATATCCCGGCTGCGGCCGGTTTCAAGGAAAAACGTGTCTCCTTTGGCAAGAAACGGCAGGGAGTCCTCTCCGGTAAACAGGGTGCGGTTTTGGGCGTCTTTGAGAAAAATTCTTACCTTGCCGGCCCTCAGATCAGCGGTGTTGTCAGAGTCATCCGCCGGCAGTGTGAGCCGGTATCCGAACGGCACCCCCGGATATGCATCCTGGTTTTTCGGATCATGGGGCATGCGCTGCCCGTCCCAGTGAAAGATTTTTTTGACCGCCGGATTTTGGGAAACGGGGAAAGGGATCTGCCGGGTTTCCCGGTCAAGGATTTGGGTGGAAAACATGGTGTCTGCATCCAGCCGGACCGTGGCCAAAGAATAGGTCTGTCCGGAAAAATTTCTCAGAACCAGACGGGCATCCAGGTCCAGATCGGTTTCATCGGCAGTGAGCGTTGCGGTATAGGTGACCAGGCTGTCCAGACCGGCGGGCAGATAGGAGATGATCACGGGAACAACCCCGGTCTTTTGGCAGTCAACCTCCCATATGAGATGGGTGCTGTCCGGCGGGAACACCGTGGAGATCACCCGGATCGATTCCGGATCTTCCAGCGGGGTCAGCCGCACGGCATCCGGATCCAGTCGAACACCGGGCCAGGAAAACGTTACCTGGGTAATGCCTTTGCCAAGGGACAGGTGATGATATTCCTGGACCAGGGCGGGGCCCTGGTCCGACAGGCGGATGTGGGCCGCTTCGGGCACAGGCAGAATCCCCAGGCGGGTGTCGGCGCATGATCGATCCGGCAGTACGGTGCCGGCTGTCACCAGGACCAGAAAAATCAGGATGCGGATTGCCATTTTCTGTCTCCTTGATGGGTGGTGAGGGTATAATGAATGGTCTGGCGGGTCCCCGGGGGCACCGTGACCGAAAATTTGAACCGGTGCTGGTCGATTTTTTCGAATTTATCCTGTTCCGAGATACCGGATATGGAGAAATGACTGTCCGGCGCGGTCCTGAAAATATCGATTTTGGCCGGCTGGTCTGAAAAATTGGCCAGTTCGAGGGCCATGGTCCGGACCTCGTCAAATCCGGACAGGTTTTTGTGTTTGTCAAAGGTCAGAAGGGTTTTGGCATACCCCATGACCCGGGGGGTTACCGAGACCCGGGGTTCCGGCCCTAAACGGAGTTGATGACGGCTGCCTGCCGGGATATATTTTGTGGTATCTGTTCCGGCAAAGACCAGGCCACCGCTGGGATCGATGGCCTGGAACACCCTGACAATGCCGCCGGGAAGGGGAAACGACCCCAGCCCGGATGCGGCGTCATTGGTAAAGGTCACCATCCGGATCACGGTATCCTTGAACCGGGATGTGTCAGACACATACAGGGTGTCCACAGGCACGGACGGGGCCCGTATAAAGATCAGTGCGTCGGATCCGCCGTCAGACAGGGTTTTTTCCCCGTCCAGGGTGTACACGACATAATCGGAAGCCCGGGCCTTGTGCACATTTTTGGGGGCGGACCCGGTGGTGTCGGATTGCAGCATCAGGGCCGGGGCGGATTCCATGATCGCTTTTCCCCGGGCGATCATGCCGGCCCTGTCTGTGTCTGAAGATGCTGTGTCTGCACGGCCGTAGGGAAACGGCTGGTCGGCCAGATCAGCGATTCGGTCCAGAAGATGGATCTCTCCGTCCACAAGCATGACCCTTGCATCGGGGTAATCCATACCCGACCGGTTGGTGATCCGGACCTGGCCGGTCCACTGCATCCGGGTCTGATCCGAAGACAGAATCGCGGTGTAGTGCGGCTGCCAGGAAATGCCGGTGGTGAAATACCGGATCACCACCTCTGCCCGGCAGGGTTCTTGTGCATTGATATGCCAGATGGCCTGATTCTTTTGCCGGGCCGGAAACTGAGTTTGCGTGATTTCCAGGGGCAAAGACCTGTCTGATATGTCTAAAGACAAAGACGTGGGATCGATGCGCGTCCCGGACCAGGAAAACCGGACCGGATTCATGCCTTCGGCAAAATTGATGGTCCGGGTATCCTTGATCAGGGTCAGATCCGCGCTGTGGTAGATATAGGCCTGAATCTGACGGGTATGTGTCAGCACGGCGGTATCGATACGGGCCTGGGCCGGCATGCTGTGCATCAGGATCAATACCAGGGAAGAAAAAAGCAGGCATCGGAATGGCTGAATCATGTCAGGGCCTCCTGTCGCAAAAGGTGATGCCTGATAAAATATCATACTGGTGAAAAAAGCCAAGGCATTTATCCGTGGCTTCTGGTATAGTCACAAGACAAAACAGACCCCTTAACCTGAGATGAAAAAACAAGAGCCTTGCTTAATCTGGTAAAAAGCAATCGCATGGAAATCCTCATCCAGGCCCTGGCGGATGTCACCGATCAGGTGCCTGAGGACCCCCTGGTTCCGGAATGGATCTGTATTCAGTCCCGGGGAATGAAACAGTGGATTTCTCTGGAACTGGCAAGAATCCGGGGGATCAGCGCCCAGTTGAAGTTTCTGTTTCCCGCCGACCTGATTCAGTATTTTCTGGATCAGCAACCGTATCAACCGGTTCTGGATATGGATGCCCTGGTGTGGGCGGTCTATGCCCAGCTGGACACCCATCCCCCGGCACCGGACCTGGCGCCCCTGGCCGCCTATTTTGAATCCGATGATACCGGGAAAAAAAAGATTCAGCTGGCAAGACAGATCGCTGGTGTGCTCGATGATTACCAGGTGTACCGTCCGGACATGCTCATGAACTGGGAAAAAAACGGTCCTTTGGCGCATCCGGAAAGCCGGAACGAAATCTGGCAGTCCCGGCTGTGGCGGAACATCGTTTCCAGGTCCCGGGCCGGGTCCCTGCCGTGTCAGATGGAGGAGCTGGTCACGGCGGCAACGGAAAAAACACTGCCGGACCTGCCCCACCGGATCAGTCTGTTCGGTCTGTCATTGGTGCCGCCC
>JAABTO010000106.1 GCA_011389835.1 Desulfotignum sp.
GTCAATGACCGGTTTTTTGTCTCCATCCGGGCTGTCTGTCAACCGGACGGCCTGATCCGGGCATGCCTGAACACAGGCGTTGCAGCATGTGCAGGGTGCATCGCCCACCCCCGGAACCATTGCACCGATGATGCCGATATCTACGATCTGGGGACGGGAGCAGGCATTGGGGCAATCACTCAAAGTGATGCGGAATACGTGGTGGTGTTTGATGTTGTCTCCCAGAGATGTTTTGAGAAATCCTGAAATGTCCGCCTGCGCCAGCAGCCGAGTCAAATCCCCGACAAGTCCTGCCGTGGGACAGGCGGCATGGGGGCACTTGTTGCTGCCGGAACAGACGGACACCTCATACCCGGTCGCCGGGGTCGATCTGCCGGTCCCTGTCATGAAAGAATCTCTCCCCGGGCGCTGATGGTCACCTGTGAAAACGGAATGTCCATGCCGCTGTTGTCCAGTGCTTTCTGAATAATATGGGGAAGTCCGGAACAGCAGGGAACTTCCATAATCACGGCAGTGATGCTTTTAATGCCGGATTTTTTGAACACATCCGTCAATTTGTCCACATATCCCTGGACATCGTCAAATTTGGGACACCCGATCATCACGGCCCGGCCTGCCAGAAAATCTGTGTGAAACGACGGGTATGCCACCGGCACACAATCGGCGGCAATGACCAGATCCGCATTTTTCAAAAACGGAGCCCCGGCCGGCACCAGCCGGATCTGAACCGGCCAGTGCCCCAGAGCGGACGGACCGCCGGAACCGGTCTTCCGGGGCTGGTTGGCACAGTCACAGGTTGTATGGGAAAAGGTTTTCAACGCCGCGGACGGACAACCGCCGGAGATCACCGGCTTCTGTGTACCAGCGGTTTTTCCGTCTTGGGCCTGCTGCTTGATCAGTTCATTGACCGCTTCTTCGTCAAACTCATCCGCTTCCCTTTCCACGATCTTCAGCGCACCCTGGGGACAGTCTCCCAGGCAGGCACCCAGACCGTCACAATACTTGTCCGCCATCACTTTTGCCTTGCCGTTGACGATCTGAATGGCGCCTTCCGCACACGACGGCACACAATTGCCGCATCCATCACATTTTTCATCATCGATTTCAATGATTTTTCTGAGCACTTTCATGGGTTTCTCCTTGTATCCGAATTTTTTTGTCTTTTTTTTCGTTTGTTTTTGTGTCACATCAGCGTCTGCCGGGCCAGTTCTTTTCCGGCATCCGTCAGATAAATGCTGTCGATTTTCCGGGCCAGGGTGTCTGTATCTATCTGTTCTTTTCCCTGACACGCATCCATGTTGGCCAGCATGTCCGCATCATAGACCACTTTGAAGTTAAGGGTTTCCGAATCTCTGGGGTGATGATGGTGGGAAATGATATCACACACCTCATCTATCAGCGCTTCCCTGGCTTCCAGATCCTGCAGGATCTTTCTGGCCACGGGCGGTCCTTCGACGTGCTGGTGTTCTGCTTTTGCCGATCCATATTTTTCCTCGGCATTTTTGATGCCGATATCATGGAGATATGCCGCACAAAGGACCACCGCCATATCGGCTTTTTCGTTTTTCCCGATCTTTTCCGCATACCGGGCGACCCGTCCGGCATGGCCGATCCGTTTGAAATCCGTGCCAAAATACTGTTTCATCTTTACCGCCACCCGGTCTTTGAGCAGATCCTCCTGCTGGGCCACGAACTCTTCAGGCAAGGTGCCCAGACATTGTTCAGCATACTTGCAGTATGCGGCACAGCCGAAATCCATTTCCGGGTTCACGATCTTCTTGTTGCAGTGGCCGCATCGACGGGTGGCATCATCCTTGAAAAATTCCATCATATGCCCGCATTCCGGACACTGTGTTTCAAAAATGGCGTTCTGGTCCCAATACTGGGTATCTTGTCCCGGACACTTCATAATTCCACCTTTCTTCAAAGAATTGACTGGTTCATCCGATCACCGGGTTGGCAATCTGCTTTACATCCTGAAGCAAACCTACTATAAATCAACAAGTAAAACCTTGATTTGAATCAAGGGGAAATGTTTTTTCAGAAACTTTTTCAAAAACAGCATTCCCCGCGGTTGTCTGTGAACCCCATAACAGGAGAAGTATACCGTATCGATATCTTAAAGACCATTCCACTTTTTTCCGGACTGACCGGGGATCAGTTGAAAACGCTTGCCAGTATTGCCGTTCGGATGGCGTTCAACCGCGGAGAGATCATTTTTCAGGATGGGGACAAAGGCAATGGGATCTATATTGTCGAATCCGGAAAAATCAAAGTCTATAAACTGTCTCTGGACGGCAAGGAACAGATTCTTCATATTTTCGGACCGGGCCATACATTCGGCGAAGTGCCGGTGTTCCAGGGAAAGAGTTTTCCCGCCTCCGCCATGACTCTGGAACCGTCGGATATCGTTTTTCTGCCCAGAGACCGGTTTGTGGATCTCATCTCCACCACCCCTGCGCTGAGCATGAACATGCTGGCGGATCTTTCCAGGCGGCTGCGGGCCTTTACCCTCCAGATCGAAGCATTGAGCCTCAAGGAAGTGCCGGCCCGGCTCGCAGCATATATATTGACCTTGTCAAAAGAGCAAAAAACTCCAGAGCAGGTCCGTCTTCCCATCTCCAAGGCCCAGCTCGCCAACCTCATCGGCACCACACCGGAAACCATTTCCAGAATGCTCAAGAAAATGGGGGATACCGGTTTGATAGACGTGCACACAAAAACCATTGACATTCTGGACAAAGATGAACTGATCGAACTGTCAGAATCCGGACGGCTTCAATAATCTGTCACACCCGATTAAAAGACCGCTTTTTATACTGGACTAAAATGCATTGTCATGGCATAACTGTAGCAATGTTTTTTAGAACCGGAACACGGGTCACTCCGGATCTAAAACATCATCATGAAAAATTACAAATATTTGGACAACACCGTCTGAAAAATCATTATCACATGTCCAACAACCTTGCCAAGGAGGAAACATGGGAAAGCTTTTGAGAGTCAACACAAAAGAAAAAAAATTCACTTTTGAAGACACGCCTGAAAAATATGCCGGCTTGGGTGGAAGGGCCCTGACATCCAAGATGATTCTGGATGAGGTCCCGGCCACCTGCCATGCTTTGGGAAAAAACAACAAACTCATCTTTGCTCCCGGGGTGCTGTCCGGATCTCCGGCCGCAGATTCCGGAAGACTGTCCGCCGGCGCCAAATCGCCTTTGACCGGCGGGATCAAGGAAAGCAACGCCGGGGGACTGGTTTCCCAGAAACTCGCCAGGCTGGGCATCACCGCCCTGGTTCTGGAAGACAAGCCCGAAGATGACACATACAGCCTGGTGGTGGTGACCAAGGACGGCGTGGAAATCCTGCCGGCAGGCGATCTGGTCAAAAAAGGCAACTATGCGGTCATGGAAACCCTGTGGGACAAATACGGCAAAAACGTCGGCGTGCTCAGTATCGGCCAGGCCGGGGAACAATGCCTGAAAGGCGCGTCCATCAACCAGGCGGACATGAACGGCCGTCCGGGACGGGCCCATGGCAGAGGCGGCCTGGGTGCGGTCATGGGATCCAAAAAAATCAAGGCCATTGTGGTGGATGACTCCGGGGCCCCCCGGGTGGAAATCAAGGATCCTGAAGCGTTCAAAGCCGCCAACAAACGCTGGGTGGAAATGCTTCGAAATCATCCGGTCACCGGCGAAGGGCTTCCAGCTCTGGGGACGGCCGTGCTGGTGAATGTCATCAACGAGGCCGGGACCCTGCCCACCAAAAACTTCCGCTCCGGCCGGTTCGACCATGCCCAGGCCATTTCGGGCGAAGCCATGGCGGAAACCATTGAAAAACGCAACGGAATCACCACCGAGGGCTGTCACCCCGGATGTGTGATCAAATGCTCGAACGTCTATCACGGCAAAGACGGCAATTACCTGACCTGCGGGTTCGAGTATGAAACCATCTGGGCCTTCGGCGCCCATACCACCATCTCGGATATGGACCATATCGCCACCCTGGACAAACTGTGCGACGATTTCGGACTGGACACCATTGAAACCGGGGTGACCATCGGGATCGCCATGGAGGGCGGTATGATCCCCTGGGGTGACGGCCAGGCCGCCATCGACCTGTTGTCCAAAGTGGGCGAATACGCCCCCGAAGGAAAAATCATCGGAAACGGGGCCCTGTTCACCGGAGACGCTTTGGGCGTGGACCGGGTGCCGGTGGTGAAAAGACAGGCGTTGCCGGCCTATGATCCCAGAACCTGCAAAGGGGTGGGGGTCACCTATGCCACCACACCCATGGGCGCGGACCATACCGCCGGATACGGGGTGACCGCCAACATTCTGAGTGTCGGCGGCTCCATCGATCCTCACAAGAATGAAGGCAACATCGAACTGTCCCAGGGTCTGCAGATCGCCACCGCTGCCATAGATGCGGCCGGCCTGTGCCTGTTCGTGGCCTTTGCGGTTCTGGACAATGAAGACGGGCTGCCCACCGTGGCCCAGATGCTCAATGCCAGATACGGTCTGAACCTGACCCCGGACGACATTCTGGAGCTTGGAAAATCCATTCTCAGAAATGAAAAGGCGTTCAACAAAAAAGCCGGGTTCACTGAAATCGACGATCAGCTGCCCGAAATGTTTAACGACCCGGTCCCGCCCCATAATGTCGCATGGGACTTCACGGTTGAAGACCTTCAGAAAACCCTGAACTTCTAAATTTGCGTGTTTAACTTCTGACGCCTCCCCAGCAGGGCGGGAAAGATTTTTTCCCGCCCTGCTGCAATTTTTTTGGATTTCTCCCGCCTGTTCTGGTATATTTTCAATGCCATATTGAAAACAGCACCTTTTCTTTAACATTTAACAGCGAACCATATATATCATGAAACTGTTTGAATATCCTTCCAAAGACGCCCGGGCACGTGTCAAGGACATCATCGACCGGGGTCTGGGGTTCTCCAAAGCCGATTATGACAATGTGCAGACGTTTATCGATGATGTCAGAACCCGGGGGGACGAAGCCCTGGTCGCTTACACCCAACAGTTTGATTCAACGTCGGTCACCCTGGACACCCTCAAAGTGACGGATGCCGAGTTTGAACACGCACTGGCATCCGTGGATTCATCATTTTTGGACACCCTGGACAGGGCCATTGACCAGCTTACCCGGTTCCACGCCAAGCAGAAACAGAACGCCTGGATCGACACGCCGAGAAACGGGGTCATGGTGGGACAGCTGGTTCGTCCGGTAGGGGCTGCCGGCATCTATGTCCCCGGCGCCAAAGGCGGAAAAACCCCGCTGGTATCTTCCGTGCTCATGGGGGGCATTCCGGCAAAAGTCGCCGGTGTGCCCTTCATCGCTGTGATGACCCCGCCCATGGAAACCGGAGAAATCAACCCCCATATCCTGGCCGCAGCTGCAAAAACAGGCATTACTTCGGTGTTCAAGGCAGGCAGCGCCTGGGCCATTGCCGCCCTGGCCTATGGCACCCGACAGGTGCCCAAAGTGGATGTGATTGTGGGACCGGGCAACATCTATGTGACCCTGGCCAAAAAAATCGTGGCCGGTACCGTGGGGATCGATATGATCGCCGGGCCCAGCGAAATCCTCATCATTGCGGACCATACCGCAGATCCGGAATTCGTGGCCGCCGATCTATTGTCCCAGGCGGAACATGATGCCATGGCCTCCGCCATTCTGGTGACCGATTCCAGAGATCTTGCCGATCGAACAGCCGACGCCCTGGAACGGCAGCTTCAGGCCCTGGAACGGCAGGACACGGCCCGGCAGTCCATTGATCATTTCGGAGCCATTCTGGTGGTACCGGACATCGAAACCGGGATTGACCTGTCCAACCAGCTGGCACCGGAGCACCTGGAACTGATGGTGTCCAATCCTTTTGACTACATCGACCGGATTCAGAATGCCGGGGCCCTTTTTTTAGGGCATTACACCCCGGAACCCATGGGCGATTACATTGCCGGTCCCAACCATGTGCTGCCCACGGCCGGCACGGCCCGGTTTTCCTCCGCCCTGAGCGTGGATCATTTCATCAAGAAAACCAGCCTGATTCATTATTCAAGATCCGCGTTTGACACCGAAGCGGACGATGTGATCCGGCTGGCGGAAATTGAAGGGTTGACCGCCCATGCCAATTCCGTAAAAATCAGAAAATAATTGACTGATCAGCGGTTTTTGCACTATATTGGCCGATTGTATGAAATTTTGGCAAAAACCCCATACCTGAAGACGTAAACCATGCAGACCATTCGAGGGTTCAGAGATATTCTGCCGGAACAGATCCGGCTGTGGCAGAAAGTGGAAAACCTGGCAGTCGACCTGTTCACCGCATTTGGATATGAAGAAATCCGCATTCCGATTCTGGAAAAAACCGGATTGTTCGCCCGGAGCATCGGAGAGACCACCGATATTGTCGAAAAAGAAATGTATACCTTTGACGATCGGAACGGTGACAAGCTGACCCTGCGGCCGGAAGCCACTGCATCCATCTGCCGGGCCTATATTCAGCACAAGATGTATGCCACGGAACCGGTAAGAAAATTTTACATGACCGGCCCCATGTTTAGACGGGAAAGACCCCAGAAAGGACGGTACCGCCAGTTTTACCAGATCGATGCGGAAGTGTTCGGTCTCGATGCCGCCTATGTGGACTGCGAACTGATTTTTCTGCTCAATGAATTGTTCCAGCGGCTGGGCCTCAGCGGGCTGACCGCCCATATCAACAGCCTGGGATGCCCGGAGTGCAGGCCCCGGTTCACCCGGGCCCTGCTGGATTTTCTGGAAGCCCGCAAACAGGACCTGTGTGATATCTGCACCCGGCGGATGGACCGGAACCCCCTGCGGGTGCTGGACTGCAAAGTGCAGACCTGCCAGACGGCCCTGACCGGGGCCCCGGCCACGGTGGATTATCTGTGTCCGGCCTGTGAAGATCATTTCAAAACCGTCAAAACCACCCTGGAAAAACAGGGCGTTGATTTTTCCGTGGATAAATCTCTGGTCCGGGGCCTGGACTATTACACCCGGACCGCCTGGGAGATTCAGACCACCAGCCTGGGCGCCCAGAGTGCCGTGGCCGGGGGAGGCAGATATGACGGCCTGGTCAAAGAACTGGGCGGACCCGACACCCCAGCCATCGGATTTGCCATCGGGTTCGACCGCCTGGTGGAGATCATGGAACAGCTGACCCCTGCGTCGGCACCCCCCGGACCGGATCTGTTCATCGTGGCGCTGGGTGACCCGGCCATGGAACTGGCTTATCACCTGTGCTGCGACCTGAACCAGGCAGGCATCAGAACCGACACCGACTTCCGGGGAAAAAGCCTGAAAGCCCTGATGAAGCGGGCGGATAAACTCAACGCCCGGTATGTCCTCATTGCCGGACAGGCGGAGCTGGCGGAAAACGCCCTGATTCTTCGAAACATGCAGACAAAAGAACAGGTTTCCATTCCAATGGACGGACTGAGACGTAAAATTGAAACCCTGTTGAAAAACAAATAACCCCAATTTAATTGAATAAAGGACAGAACCGGTGAGTGATTTACTAGGAAATATGAAACGAACCCATTTTTGTGCCGATCTTCGGGAAACAGACATTGATCAGACCGTGGTGCTGATGGGATGGGTCCAGCACCGCCGGGACCACGGCGGGGTCATCTTTGTGGACCTCAGGGACCGGAAAGGCATCACTCAAGTGGTTTTCAACCCATTGATTTCCGAAGCGGTTCATGAAAAAGCCCAGGGCATTCGAAGTGAATTTGTCATCGGGGTTCAAGGAAAAGTGGCGGCCCGGCCGGCGGATATGGTCAATCCCAATATGGCCACCGGTGGTATCGAGATCCTGGTGGAAGAACTCAGCATATTTTCCAAAGCCAGAACCCCGGTCTTTCCAATTGAAGACCGGGTGGAAGCCTCTGAAAACATCCGGCTGCAATACCGGTATCTGGATCTGCGGCGGCCCCAGCTCAAACGGAACCTTCTGGCCCGGCACAAAGCCACCATGGCCATCCGCAACTATCTGGATCAGAACGGATTCATCGACATTGAAACCCCGTTTCTGACGAAATCCACGCCCGAAGGGGCCAGGGACTATCTGGTGCCTTCCCGGGTCAATCCAGGCCAGTTCTATGCCCTGCCACAATCGCCTCAGCTGTTCAAACAGTTGCTCATGATCAGCGGTTTCGACCGGTATTACCAGATCGTCAAATGCTTCCGTGACGAGGACCTGCGGGCAGACCGTCAGCCGGAATTCACCCAGATCGACATGGAACTGTCTTTTGTCAATGAAGAACAGATCATGGACATCGCCGAAGGGCTGATCCACGCCATTTTCAAAACCGTGCTGAACATGGATCTTCAGACCCCTTTCCCCAGACTCACCTATGCCGAAGCCATGGATCGTTTCGGCCTGGACCGGCCGGATCTGCGCTTTGGCCTGGAACTGGTGAATGTTTCCGATATCGTTGAACATACAGATTTCAAACTGTTTTCCAGGGTGGTAAAAAGCAGCGGCCTGGTCAAAGCCATCAATGCCAAAGGCTGTGCCTCATTTACCCGCAAACAGATTGACGATCTTACGGAATTTACCGCGGTGTACCGGGCAAAAGGGCTGGCCTGGATCAAGATCAAGGAAGATCAGTGGCAGTCACCCATTGCCAAGTTTTTCACAGATGATGAAAAACAGGCCCTGACAGACCGCCTGAATCTGGAACCCGGAGATATCGTGTTTTTTGTGGCGGACCAGCCGGCCATTGCCAATGAGGCGTTGGGCCAGCTGAGAAATGAACTGGCCCGCCGTCTGAACTTGATTCCGGAAGACCGGTTTTCGTTCACCTGGGTGACGGATTTTCCCTTGATGGAATACGATGACACAGAAAAAAGGTGCCAGGCACTGCACCACCCGTTTACCGCACCCTGCGAACAAGACATTCCCAAGCTTGACACCGCTCCCCTCGAGGTCAGCTCCCGGGCATATGACCTGGTACTCAACGGGATTGAAATCGGCGGCGGCAGTATCCGGATTCATGATACGGCCCTGCAGAAAAAAGTGCTGGCCTGTCTGGGCATCTCCAAGGACCAGGCCAAAGAAAAGTTCGGATTTCTTCTGGATGCCCTGGATTCCGGAGCCCCTCCCCACGGGGGCATTGCCTTTGGTTTGGACCGGCTGATCATGCTGCTGTGCCGGGAAGATTCCATCAGAAATGTCATTGCCTTTCCCAAAACTCAGAAAGCCACCTGTCCGCTGACGGACGCGCCTTCGGCTGCATCATCGGCCCAGTTGCTGGAACTGGGCATCCGGACATCCAAAATCGGGGAATGACCTTAACTTTTCGACCTAAAACATATGAATGCCCGTCGGAACGGCTTTTCCCGACGGGCACCTGAAAAACCAAAACCCGGTTCTGTCAAACCCGTTTTCGTTTGACATGAAGAATGGGGGTATTGAAAACCAGTGCCGACACATTGTCATCGCGTTTGACTTTCAATTCCAGGGCATCTTTGTCAATTTCGAAATATTTTGAAATCACGTCCACAATATCCTGTTGAAGATCCGTCAAGGTGGTGTCGTTGACCTCGAGTTTATCATAAATCAAAGAGAATTGTAGACGCTTTTTGGCGGCATCCTTACTGCTCTTTCTGCCGATGAACCGTTTCAATAATCCGCTGAGCATGCAAAGTCTCCTTCTTATTTCAACCCGAATGTCTTGCTTATTTTCTGCCACATGCTGGTTTTGTAAACCGGCATTTCAATGGTGACATCTTCCCCGTTCAACCGTCTGGCAATCTGTCGAAACGCGGCCCCGGCTTTTGAATCGTTCTGCAGCACCAGAGGCGTTCCGGTATTGGAGGAGATCAGCACTTTTTCATCCATGGGAACCAGTCCCACCAGATCGATGGACAGCACTTCCAGCACATCTTCATGGCTGAGCATTTCCCCGCGCATCACCCGGGCCGGCTCGAGGCGGTTGACGATCAACTTCGGATTCAGGGACCGGGCATACAGCAGGCCGATGACTCGGTCCGCATCCCGGACCGCCGATACATCCGGGGTGCAGATCACCAGGGCCTCATCCGCCGCCACCACGGAATTTTCAAACCCCCGTTCGATGCCGGCGGGTGAATCCATGATGATATAATCGAACCGGGACCTCAGCTCTTTGGCAACCCGCTCCACACCGGCGGTGGTCAGCACATCTTTGTTGTCGCTCTGGGATGCGGGAATCAGAAACAGGTTTTCGATCCGCCTGTCACGAATGGCGGCCTGTTCCACTTTGCAGCGATCCTGGACCACATCCACGATATTGAAGACAATGCGGTTTTCCAGGCCCATGACCACGTCCAGATTCCGCAGTCCGATATCCATGTCCACAATGGCCACCCGGTTGCCTTCCAAGGCCAGGGCCGCCCCGATGGAGGATGTTGCCGTGGTTTTACCCACACCCCCTTTTCCAGATGTGACAACAATGATTTTACCTTGCAAATCATCACCTCAACTTTTTTAAAGTATGTATCAAACGACTTCCGGCCAGGGCATTTTCCTGAACGGATTGGTCTTCATATAATCCTGTACCAGAATGGCGCCATCCTCGATACTGGCGAATACCGGCACGGTTTGGCCTGCCTCCTCACTGCCTGTGGCCGTGATGGCCCCGATTTTGACAAGCGTGGGTTCAAAGGCAAGGGCGAACACGATGGCATCCTTGTTTTCCGGATTTCCGGCATGCACTTTACCGGACAGTTTTCCCAGAACAATGATATCGCCACCGGCAATGATTTCCGCACCGGGATTCACATCCCCGAAAATCAT
>JAABTO010000107.1 GCA_011389835.1 Desulfotignum sp.
GTCTAAACGCATGATATCGGCGTTATTGAATACCCCGCCCACCACAGACTGCATGCTGGTGATGCGGATGGGCTTGCCCACGTTGGGGATGTACAGCCACATGTTGTCGCCCAGGCGCAGTGTGGCCCGGCCTTCCTCACTGGCCGGAGAGACAAACAGCGTCACGATCTTGTCCATGTCTTTTTTCAGAAACCAGAGGACAAACTCCTTTTTTTTGCCGTCCGGTTCGATGTTGATGATCTTGCGGTACATCTCCAGGTTACCGGGCTGCAGGTTCTCGTCCACCTGTTTTAGAATCTGCGCGCCGGTCAGTGCTTGTTCAGCAGACACCACAGGCGGTGATGAAAAAAGGAAACCCCCGGATATCAGCATCAACGTAAACAAACAGGGGCTGATACAGCGGCACAGGCGTATGATTATCGCATGTCTCATATTTTTTATCTTTCATGTTGAAATGGTATGTAGTTTGTCACACATGGCGCAGGGCATCCACCGGCTCCAGGGCCGCGGCCTTGGCCGCCGGCTGCAGGCTGGCGATGACCGATACCAGCAGCACGATCACACATGCGGAGAGGACCTCTCCGGGTGCCACGGACGGGGCCAGTTCAAACACCTGGCCGGCGCCGCCGAACGCCACTTCCACACCGGTCAGGTTCAAAATCCACAACGCCCCGGTCCCCAGAACAGCCCCGGCCACGGCACCGGCCAGACCCAGGCAGAACCCCTCGGCCACAAACAGGGCCATGATCCGGGACGGCTGTGTGCCCATGGCCGCCAGGGTCCCGATCTCTTTGACCCGTTCATACACGCTCATGATCATTACGTTGAGCACGCTGATCAGCACCACGGCAATGAGAATGATCTTGATCCCCAAGGTCATGAGATCGATCATGCGGACCACGTTGTAAAACGGGGTGAGCTGCTGCCAGGTGTGCACCTCGAACACGGGCTGTCCTTTGGGCGTGACCATGGGTGACAGAACCTGGTTGATCCGGCCGGCCACGTCTGTCAGGGCATCGAAATCCGTGACCCGCACTGCCACCTCGCTGATCTCGATTGTTTCCATGCGCAGCAGGGCTGCGGCATCGTCAATATGCAGGTATCCGTCCCGGCCGCCCGGTCCCATCAGGCTTTCCACCACACCGGCCACCTCAAAGGTCATGCCGTTCACAGAACCGTCCCTGTTGTTGGCCACCAGTACCACGGTGTCCCCGGTGCCGACCCCCATGCCTTTGGCCAGGATTTCCGGCAGCAGCACCTGGCCCGGAGCCAGCAGCACATCCGGATCTTTGGGATCTTTGATGCGGGAGGGCAGCAGGGGAACGGCGGTCAGCTCTTTTTCCGGATCGATCCCGTTGAGCCGGACATTGGTGGTCTGGGCAAAATTGCTGAGCATGGCCCCGAACTTGATGCGGGGGGAAAATCCTGCGACACCCCGCGTATCTGACAGAATCCCGCTGAGTTTGTTATACGGTTTTTCCGGAATCATCCGGTCCAGGGGCAGGTTGTCGATACTGGCCATATAGCCTTTTTTGTGGACCTGCAGGTGGGAGAGCACCGAGTCGGTGATCTGGCCCACAATGGCCCGCTTGAATGATCCGCTCAGCCCGGTGAACACGATTACCGCCAGCACCCCCACGGCAATGAGCAGGCCGGTGAGCAGGGTGCGGCGCTTGTACCGCAGCAGATTTCTGATGGCCAGGGACATCACCTTGATCATGACGCACCTCCGGTGGCGGCGTCATCTTTTAATCGGCCGTCTTCCATGTGAAAAAAAGCGTCTGCCTGGTCCATGATCCGGGGATCATGGGTGGAAAAGATAAACGTGATACCGAACTCGTCCCGCATGCGCTTCATCAGATCGATCACCTTCTGGGCCGTGGCCCCGTCCAGATTGGCCGTGGGTTCGTCCGCCAGAACCAGGGCGGGGTTGCCCACCAGGGCCCGGGCGACGGCCACCCGCTGCTTCTGGCCGCCGGAAAGCTGGGCCGGGTATTTGCCGGCCTGGTCGGCCATGCCCACGGCGGTCAGCACTTTTTCCACGGCCGGTTTGCGCTGTGCTTTGGACAGGTCCTGGATCATGAGCAATGGATACTCCACGTTTTCATGCACCGTGAGTACGGGCAGCAGGTTGAAATCCTGGAAAACGAACCCCAGGTGCTTTCCCCGGAATGCCGCACTCTGGCGCCGGTTCATGCTGCCGATGGCCTGGCCGGCCACGGTCACGGTTCCCCGGGTGGGTTGATCCAGACACCCGATCAGGTTCAATGCCGTGGTCTTGCCGCTGCCGGACGGCCCCACAAATGCGGTGAACATTCCCCTGGGGATCTTCAGGCTCACATCCCCTAAGGCCGTCACCGTGGTCTCACCGGACCGGTAGGTTTTGGATACGTTTTCAAATGTGACAATGTCCATAAAGGATCCTTGTATATGTTCCGTGCCGTTTCACAACTTGTTTTGGTCAATATAACGCTTGAATACAGCAGGATCAAGCCCAATAATGGTCAGCGGGATCGCTGCCGGTATTTTTGTGTTTGACAAGATTTCCTGCAGAGTTCAGACTGAGCGGGAAAAATGACCATGACACCTATACAGCCAGAAAAAAAGATGCCTTTGCCGCCTGCCGGCGGTGTCACGCACCCGGTGGTGACGGTGGTGTGCCTGTGTGTGGCCGAGGTGGCCGGCATGATGGGCGTGTTTGCCTTTCCCGCACTGCTGCCTCATTTCATGCAGATCTGGGACCTGTCCGGCAACCAGGCCGGATGGATCAACGGCATCTATTTTATCGGATACACCGGGGCGGTGCCGGTGCTTACCAGCCTCACCGACCGGATGGATGCCCGGCGGATCTATCTGGCCGGGTGTGTCATCGGCATCATCTCCAACCTGGGGTTTGCATTTTTTGCCGGCGGATTCTGGACGGCGCTCATCTTCCGGGCTCTGTGCGGCATTTCCCTGGCCGGCACCTTCATCCCCGGCCTCAAGGCCCTCATGGACCGGCTGGCTCCGGCTGCGCAGCCCCGGAGCATCGCCTTTTACACCGCCTGCTTCGGTCTGGGCATGAGTGCCTCTTTTTTTGTCACCGGCAAACTGTTTTACGCATGGGGGTGGGAAACCGCGTTTGCGGCCGCGGCGGCCGGATCCGGTCTGGCCCTGGTGCTGGCAGCCGCAGTATTGACTCCGCTGGCACCGCCTGCGTCTTCCGCCACAAGCAATCGCCACATCCTGGATTTCAGGCCGGTGTGGCAGAACCGCAATGCCCGGGCCTATATTCTGGCCTACATGTGCCACACCTGGGAGATGTTTGCGGCCCGGGCCTGGCTGGTGGCGTTCATGGCCTTCAACCTGTCTTTGCATCCGGGATCTGAAGGCCGGCTGATCCCCACCACGGTGATGGCCGTGGCCGGCATCGCCGGCATGCTGGCCAGCATTGGCGGGGCCGAACTGGCAGTGCGGTTTCCCCGAAAAACCATGGTGATCCTGATCATGGGCGTGTCCGGCCTGATCTCCATGACCATCGGTTTCTGCGCCGGCCTGAATCCAACCTGGATAGTGGGGCTGTGTATTGTGTACACCATTTTTTTCCAGGGGGATTCCGCTGCCATCCACGCCGGGGTGATCACCTCGGCCCGGCCGGACCTGCGGGGGGCCACCATGGCGCTGCAGTCCCTGGGCGGATTCGGGGCCGCCGCCTTAGGCACCATTGCGGCCGGATGGGTCCTGGATCTTTCCGGCGGGGGTCACAGTGTTTTTTCCTGGGGCCTCACCTTTGCTTCCATGGGTGTGGCATCGGTCATAGGGGTTATTCTGGTGACACGGATCGCCGATCGGTAGGCTGTTTTTTCCGTTCGCCCCCGGGGTAAAATCAACGCCGTGAAAATATACTGTCGCCCTTGGTGCCGTGACCCCGGCGCGGAGGATAGACCCACCAGACAATGGCCACTATCAGGCCGAACACGGTATAGATGGTTGTGAAAACCCAGCCTGGGGCCTGGTAAAAGATCAGCCACTGTACCCAATATTCGATGAAGCCGTGCTCGTAGCCGCTGACTTCGTCCCGTTGCCGCAACCACGACTCAAGTATGGTGAGAGAGCAGACCTGTCCACACCAGGCTTGAAAAACGACAAGCGCGATCGTGGCCAGATGAGCAAGGCGAAACCAAGGCGAGTTAACCCAACCCCACCGCACAAAGCGGTTGCCGACAAATATCAGGAGCAGGCCTCCCACAACGAAGATGATGACGCAAAGATGTACAACTAAAACAATATCGGCAAGAAGGTGGTATGGCACTTGGATGGTTGTTGCGTCGCCTGACAAGTCAAGGTGTCTTTCGGGAGTAAAATTCTGCGGCGTCATCAGTCATGCCGGTTCTCCATATACACAACTTGATTCCGGCCGCCTTTTTTTGCACGGTAAAGTGCTTCATCTGCACGATTTATAAAGGAGATGGTATTGTCGCCTTTTTTGAGGGATGTCACTCCGAAGCTCGTGGTGATTTTTTCAGGCTCTGTAAAATCATGGTTTTCAATTTTGCTTCGTAACTTCTCTGCTAATTTTATTGCGCCATCAAGGGAAGTTTCCGGTGTTTGGATGACAAACTCTTCACCGCCCCAGCGGGCAAAAATGTCTATCTCTCGCAGATTGGAGGCTACGAGCCGGACAAGATTTTTTAACACAGAGTCACCGGCTAAATGACCATAAGTATCATTTACCTGCTTAAAATGATCAATATCAAAGATGATCAATGAAAGGGGGGTGTTGTAACGCTGAGCTCTTTGAATCTCATTTGTAAACGATTTGTTGAACTTCATTCGATTGAATATCCCAGTGAGTGCATCTGTGGTGGCCTGTTTTTCCAAAAGTTCGTTGATT
Organism: Desulfotignum sp.; assembly: GCA_011389835.1. Lineage (GTDB taxonomy): Bacteria > Desulfobacterota > Desulfobacteria > Desulfobacterales > Desulfobacteraceae > Desulfotignum. Next base: position 4,874 of record JAABTO010000107.1, read on the forward strand.
GCCTCAAGGGTTTGAAGGTGTTTTTTTTGCACGGTAATATCACGAAATGCTATGACAGCCCCATCCAGAATGTTGTCTTTGTAAACCGCCCTGCAAACGAGACTTATCGGCATCAGGAACCCGGATTTACAGGTAAAAACGCCATCTTCGTCATTGTAATCATTGCCTGAAGTTATGGCATTGAAAAGTGGATTTTCCTCTGGCTTGTATAACGTGCCGTTTAATTGTTGTTTGTAAAGAATTTCATGAATAAGAGCACCTTCAATTTCATCGAAGCGATATCCAATCAGACGCATTGCCTCTGGATTGGCAAAAACAATTTTTCCATGAGAATCAACAAGAAATACACCTTCACCAAGCACATTGGTTATGAGCTCCAAGCGCTGTTCAATCATTTTTTTTTCACGCAGAGAACTGATCATGTGGTTGAATGAATCTGAAAATTCACCCAGAAAATGCACCTGCTGGTTCAAGTCACCTTCCGCAACCTGCCTGGCCTGCCACGTTAAATGGGCCAGGCTTGCCTGTAATCCCTTAAGCGGCATTGCAAATATATTGTTGCGGGATGATTTGGCTTTCAGGTCCCCCCGGGAAAGATGCTCCGCGTATTTATATGATTCATTGACCATGTCAAAAACTGCTGCCAGCCGATGACAAAAAGGTCGAAGCTGCTCGTCCTCAACAGCAGCTGGATCTATAGGAAAAACAAGGCCGTTTTTTCCAAGTCCCTGACTCATGGCTTTTTTCAGACAGGCATCCAGTTCTTCTAAGATTTTACGCGGGTCCATCGAGAGCCTCAACAGGTTTTACTTCAAATCGACAGGTTCTATCACCGGTTGCCCAGCAATCCACTTCTTTCGCCATAAACTTTTTACCGGTATATTCTTCGAGAATGCCTGCAATAAACCCCTCATCATAATCACAAACAGACTCCCCAAATATTGGCAAACCTGAACAATCGAGATCTTCTGACACCGTTAAAACGAATTGAAGTTTTTCCTCGTCCGCCGCCTCAATCCTTAAGATACCCACTTTCAAAGATATCAGTTTTTCTTTCAACTCTGCCATGAACTGGCTGAATGGCAGCGACGTATCAAGAACGTTCCTGCAAAACTGCTGGCCGGCAAGAGTGCCTGCCTTAACAAACAATTCAACGGTTTTTTGTTTGCCGAGTTTTTTGGAGAAAACATCTTTGAATGTATACTGCATGAGTCGATAAACGATAACAGATGTTTCAGCGCCTAAATTTGGTCGGCCATCAGAAAGATCGCCAAGGTCTTCCCATTTAAAATCATAACTATCATGCATGATTGATTGCCTCATCAATTGCTGATTACTATACAGATCTCTTGCAATGGCGGTTCCTGTGACACCGTCGCCAATAACCAGCACTTAGGTTTCAACGAGTTTTTCCAAAAAATAAATATTAAGGGTTACAGCGGGAGCAGGGTTTATAACCCGCCTGAACCGCGTCTTCTGTTGTGGCAAAGAACTCGGTACATTTTTTGCTCTGGGCAAAATTACAGTCCTGTGTATGAAAAATCTTTGACTCTGTATTGCCGACAAATCTTGATTCCTGCACCACTGGTTTTTCAATAATCGGTTCTTCTGCAGGCGGCACTTCAATGACAGGCTCTTCTGCCAGGGGTTCTTCTGCCGGTGATACTTCAATGGCAGTTTCTTCTACTACCGGGACTTCTACTGCTGGTTCTTCAGTGGCTGGCGCTTCAACAACGGATTCTTGAATCACTGCTTCCTCAACTGGGGGGTCGTGATCCTTTTTAGGAAGCAGTGTTTCACGATTCAAGTAAATCATTAATCCGCCTGCAAGAATTAAAGTCACCGGCACCACACCCAACACAAGATCAAAAAATGATGCAGAAAATATGATGATGGTGAAAATTCCAAGTAAAAATGCCACCGCCCCGCCGATAATCATTTTCATAAATAAATTCCTCGATTAGAAATAGGTGATCTTTATTTTTTTACACGCTATTAAACCTGAAATACCTTTAACCGATGAACAAAAAACTTAATCTTTATGTCCATATCATATATTTTTATACAGACCAATACAAACAACCCATGTTTTAAAAGAAAGATTTGTTTTTTTCGGCATGTAGGACGGGTTTTTAATGTCCAGCTGATTGAGAAAGACATCCCCTAATCGTAAATTACCCCCACAATGTCAATTCGATCTGCGGATTGCAGAAAGAAGCTCATCGGTAGAACCGTCTTTCGTACAGTAAGCAAAAGCTCCGGCTTGTATCATCTGATCTGCCTGGTCTTGCCTGTCATGCATGGAAAGGCCAATGATGCGAACGTAGGGATGCTCGGAACGAATAATCCAGGTAGCCTGAATACCGTCCATCACTGGCATGTTGATGTCCATCAGGATAACATCGGGCTGAAGCTGCCGGGTCTTTTCAACCGCCTCCTGACCGTTCTCTGCTTCCCCCACGATTTCAATATCGGAATGAGAACTCAACAAGGCAAAAATTCCCTGGCGGACAACCGTATGGTCATCTACAACAAGAATTCTGATTTTATCTTCGCCTGTTTCGGCTCTTTTATATTCAGTCTTGATTTCCCTGATAGCTTCATCCTCTTTCTCTTCCTTTGCCTCAAGCGGTACAATCAGCGACAAAGAGGCACCATTGCCCGGTGAACTTTCAATCTGAATGGTTCCACCCATCAGCTGAAGCCGCTCGTGAATGCTGAAAAGACCAAACCCGGCCCCCTCGTTCTTCAAGACAGCGGTAGGATCGAATCCTGCCCCTTGATCGCTTACCGTAACCCGGAGCTGCTTTTTTCCCTCATCACAGGACATTTCAAGGCGTGCGGATTTGACGCCCGAATGTTTGATTACATTTAAAAGCAGTTCCCGCGTGCTCTGATAGAGGAACGCGGTAATATCCTCTTGTTTTGGATCAATATCAGGATCTATCTGCAAATCAATGGTGAGCCCGTGATTTTCATTCATCCACTGTGCAGTCCATTGCAGAGCAACTGAAAGTCCCTGTTGCAAAGCCGTGGGATAAAGCTCGGCTGTTAAAGAACGGGACGTATGTATGGACTGGTTGATCAGGTCAAAAACGTTTTGGGCAATCTTATTGTGTTTTTCGCCAAGGCTCTGGCAAAGGATTTCGCTGTTGATCCGAGCGCCGACTAACAGTTGCTGAAGGTGATCATGGAGGATTTTAGCCAGGCGTTGTCGCTCTTTTTGCTCGGCAAGCGTCAATTCTCCCACCAAAGTTTGTAGTTTCTTTGTACGTTCGGCCACCTTCTGTTCAAGCTCTTCATTCAACCGCCGTAGATTCTCTTCAGCCCGCTTGCGATCGGTGACATCTATCCCGATGCCAATCTGGGTGCCTTCATAAAGTCGAATGTTTGACCATTCCGAAATCATGGTTTTACCTGACTTTGTCCTCATTGAGAACTCACGCCATTCAGAGACAGCTTTTTTCATATATTCCTGGACATTCTTGCGATAGACCGGGTCCGGATATACTTCTTTCATCAGGTTGATGTCCTTTAGATCTTCAGTTTTCCATCCCGTTTTCCTTTCAATCTCTTGATTCAAATATAGCACTTTCAAGTTGGGGTCATAACGAGTGATCATTACGGGAATACTGTCAATAATAGCTTTGAGTACTGCTTTTTCTTTCTGCAAATCTTCTTTACTTTTCTGCAATTCTTCTTCATAAAGCAGCTTTAGCAGGTATTCAGTTTTCTGCAATCCTTTCTCTGAAGATTTGTAATTGGATTCTATTTTCTCCAGTTCTTGAACCCGTTTTTCTAATTCCTCATAGGTGAGTTTTTCAGTCATGTATTACACCATTTTATGTCCAGAGTGTTTTGAAAAAAAAACTTAAACCAGGCCGCCCAAAGCCACGGTGATGGCCTCCCCGCTGATACCGCTGGATTCTTCAGAAGCCAGAAAGGCGATCACCTCAGCCACTTCTTCAGGGGTCGCCACACGGCCTGGCGGATAGAGGGCCGCTCTTTCCTTCCACACCTCATCCGGGGTGATGCCGCGCTGCAGAGCTTCGGCGCCGGCAGATTTTTCCGCCATGGATGTCCGCACCCAGCCGGGCAGCACCGCGTTGGAGGTCACCCCATGGGGCCCGGCATCCCGGGCAATCGATCGCATCAGGCCGAGCAGCCCGTGTTTGGAAATGGTATAGGCGCTGCCGGCATATTCCGCCTTTTCGCCGGCCGTGGAACTGGTGAACACACACCGGCCATAGCCTTGCTCAATCATGTCTTTGACAACGATCTGTGACAGATAATAGGGCCCGTCCAGGTTGATTCGCAGGGTTTCTTGCCACACATCCGGTGCCTGTTCCCAGATCACCCGTTCATGGGCCGAGCCGATACCGTGATTGCACACCAGAATCGATACCGGACCCAGGCGGTTGCGGGTTTCCTTTGCTGCAAACGCACATCCGTCAAGGGTTCCCAGATCCGCTGCCACATAATCCAGTCCCAGGGATTTCAACTCATTTTCACTGCGTGCAACCGCCATGACCCGTGCACCCCGGGATGCCAGCAGTTCAGCCGTTGCCCGGCCGATGCCGCGTCCCGCCCCTGTTACCAGTGTGACCCGTTCTTCTACTCCCGGCATGCTGCCTTTCCCCCGTGTCTATGTTATTGAATGGGTTGCTTTTCTTGTGTGTGACCGATCAAGGCCGTTATTTCCGCATCAATGTCATGACGGTCTTTTAACCGGTTGAAAAAGGCATCCACCGTGCGGCCGGAGGCAAGTCCCAGGATCAGACCCAGCACGGCGCCCCGGTGCACATTGTCGCCCCCCAGGTTGGTATTGGCCAGCAATGCCGCTTTCAGATCATCGGCATATCGATACGCCAGATACAGAATGACCGGCCAGGAATCGGTGATATAGCAGGCTGTGGAATAACGGCCCCCCGCCACCTCATGATCGGAGCGCACCTTTGCCGCAAGCCGCTTTAAGTCGATCCCAACAGACCGCCGGGCAATGTCGGCAATAAACTGCTGCGGCGTGTCACCGTTTTTTCTGAAGATCAGGGTTTCCACCAGTTGAACAAACGCGTCACTGATTCCGGCAAGAAAGGCATCCGGATGGGTGAGAAACAGGTGTTCCCGGCACAGATCCTGTACGGCTTTCAAAGAATGTTTCTGCAGAAATCCGGCAATGGCAATGGGTCCCAGCATGACCAGGCCTCCCACCGAAGGGGTGTCATGGGTGACGGCCCCGCAGCGATCAGGGGACTTGCCGCCTTCCAGGTTGGCAAAAAACCCCCGGTGAAAGGATTCTGCATAGGTGTCCGGATGCCGGGGGGGATCAGCGGTCATGAAATCGATATAATCGGTTAAAAACCGCGCTTTGTCATAGTGCCTGCCGGCGGCTGTCAGGGATCTTGTCACCACCCTGGCACAATGGGCGTTCAGGGTGTTTTCCCCGGCCTTCATGCCCTGGTGGTAGTGCTGGTTTGGAACGCCCCAGAAAGATCTTTTGCCCTTGAGGATCACCTCGCCCACAATTTCTTTGCCTGAACCGGCAGCCTGCGCTCCCCGGCCGCCTTTTGCCGTGGAATGCAGGGACATGATCGAGGAGGGATGATATGCCGGTGCATCTTCAAGCTGTTGAATCCCGCCGGGAAACGCATTGAGGATGTCCATGGGATTGTAATACCAGTGAACCGGCATGGCCAGGGAATCGCCGACATACAGGGATTGCAGACCTGCTCTGGCTCTTTGAATCCTCTGTCTGTCCACGGTCAGCTCCTTTGGTCCGGCGCGTTATTTCCCCTTTGGAAGGTTTTCAGGGTCCCTGGGGAGGATTGTTGAAGCAGCATCGATGTCAAAAATTTTTTTGCCCGGCACATAGTCTTTGGTGGCATACTGGGAAATTTTCTGGATTTTGG